>CAURFY010000034.1:0-12714 GCA_963524115.1 uncultured Bacillus sp. | reverse complement strand
TTGCATCCTGATCTTCAATGAAATCACCAAGATGTGAGTCATCTTCTTCACCGATAGGTGTTTCTAAGGATACTGGCTCTTGAGCTATTTTTAGAATCTCACGAACTTTATCAGGAGTTAAATCCATATCCTCGGCAATTTCTTCTGGAGTTGGTTCACGCCCTAGATCCTGAAGCAATTGACGTTGAACCCTAATCAATTTATTAATCGTTTCAACCATATGTACTGGAATACGAATCGTTCTTGCTTGATCGGCAATCGCTCGAGTAATCGCCTGACGAATCCACCAAGTTGCATAAGTACTGAATTTAAAACCTTTTCGGTAATCGAATTTTTCAACTGCCTTAATTAAACCCATCTTGCCTTCCTGAATAAGATCAAGAAAAAGCATCCCACGACCAACATAACGTTTGGCAATACTGACAACAAGCCTTAGATTAGCCTCGGCAAGACGTCTTTTTGCTTCTTCGTCTCCTTCTTCGATTCGAGTGGCTAAATTGATCTCCTCTTCAGCTGAAAGCAAATCAACACGGCCGATTTCCTTTAAGTACATTCGAACTGGATCATTGATTTTAACACCCGGAGGTACACTTAGGTCGTTTAAATCAAACTCTTCCTCATCCTCTTTTGATAAATCTGGAACACTTGGATCCTCATCATCACTATCTCCATTTAATTCAATCCCCTGGTCCCCTAAGAACTCATAAAACTCATCCATTTGATGAGAATCTAATTCAAACTGTGCCAGTTTCTCTGCAATGTCATCATAATTAAGGACGCCTGTTTTTTTACCAGTTAGTGTTAACTGATCCTTCATTTGTTCTAGGGTCATCTCTGAATCAACCTCTTTTGAACGGGCTGGTTTTTCAGCCATATGTCCCCCTCCTTCCAAAAATCAAAGAACAATCGATATTGATATCTATAGCGACTTGCGTAGTTGAATGATTTCCATTGCGATAGCAGCTGCTTTAGAAAAATCTTTTTGACGTTCCGCTTCCTTTTCTTCTACCACTTTTTCTTTTATCTTTAACATTTTTTGATAATTCAACACCTGCTTGATATAATCAGATAATTCCTTTTCGGTTAATTCCTCATTAACCAACATCATTTCGATCTCAGTTACCACCCTATGAAGGCGATTATCATGTATAAAATTTAAAAACAAACTGGGATCAGGTTGATTTCCTTCTTCGTAAAAACCAAGTAAATAAGTAAAAATAGCCTGGTGTTCATCAATGTTAAAGGTATTTCCTTGCAGTAAATCCTGAACTCTATATGTGACCTGACTGCTTTTTAACATGTGAGCAATTAAATGCCTTTCCGCATTATGATATGCGGGCTTTAATTGATCTATTTGTTTTTTGATCAACATTGGAGGTCTTTGTTCTTTTTTTTGGGTTCCCCTTTTTTCTTGATTAGCGCCACTGTAAATCTGTGATTGCTGTACAAGAGCATCCAAGGAAAGTGAAAATTCATTCGAAATTTGCCGCAAATAATGGTCCCTTTCTACGGCCTTTGGTAGTTTGCTGATCTCTTTTATTACTTCTTCGATATAAAGGAGGCGTTCTCCTTCATGTTGAAGATTTTTTCCTCGGCGAAAATAAAGAAGTTTGAAGGACATAAATGTGACACAGGCCCCAATTACATCATTTAGAAACTTGTCTGCTCCAAATTGTTTGATGTAGTCATCAGGGTCTAGCCCGTCTGGCATTAATCCAACTGATACATTGACACCTGCATTAGACAGCATATTTCCTGCTCGGAAGGCCGCTTCAATCCCTGCATGGTCTGAATCATAACAAACGGTAACAGACTGGCTATTTCGTCGAATCATTTCTACATGTTCTTCGGTAAGAGATGTACCCATTGTGGCAACACCGTTTACTACCCCGGAACGATCTGCTGCTATGACATCAGCAAAGCCCTCAAAAAGCACAGCTTGTTGGTGTTTTCGAATATGCGACCTTGCTAAATGATAGTTATATAAAATTTTACTTTTATTAAAGATTGCCGTTTCGGGACTATTTAGGTATTTGGGGTCTTCGCCCCCGAGCGATCTCCCAGAAAAGGCAATCGTATTTCCATTTCGGTCAAAAATCGGAAACATGATACGATTTCGGAACCTGTCTAGTGCGGCACCATCCCGTTCTCTTTTTGCAATCAATCCGGCTCTTTCAAGCAGTTCAAGAGTAAAACCTTTTTTTGATAATAGCTTGACGGTGTAGTCCCATGAGGACAAGGCATATCCAATTTGGAATTTTTCAATTGATTCTGTTGTGAATCCTCTTGTTAACAAATACTCAAGAGCATGCTGACCATCCTTTGTGTTTACTAACAAATGATGGTAGAATTTACGTAATAAATCATGTGCATCCAACATTAATTGAAAATCCTTAGAGATCACTTTACCGGGAAGGTTAGACTGAATTTGGAGATCGATGTTTGCCTTGTCTGCTAACTTTAGCGCTGCTTCTTGAAATGATAGTCCATCCTTTTCCATTAAGAACGAAAACACGTTTCCCCCAGCACCACAGCCGAAGCAATGGAAAATTTGCTTATCGGGCGAAACCGAAAAGGAGGGGGTGCCTTCACCATGAAAAGGACAAAGTCCAAAATAATTTCGTCCTTGCTTCTTCAGTTGAACATATTCGCTGATGACATCCACTATATCAACTGATTGACGAATTTGATTAATTTTTTCTTCGGCAATTAATTCTGCCATGAAAACAACACCATCACAATCCTGTTACAAAGAATTTTTTCAAATTTCGACAAAATCACAGTCAATTGATTGATAATCTCAATCGATTCTCCTTAGAAAATGGATTTAGAAACTTTCCATATTCTCCGCAATTACTGAAAGAAATCTCAAATCAAGAGCTGTATTCATGTCTTTTTCTTTGTACAAAATTCCTTTTGGGAGATAGGACAGAAATCACCTTTGGTAAAAAGGTAGCTGCTAACCCAAAGTTTTGGGTAACAACAAGGTCCCCCTTGTTTACATGATTTAAAATATATAAATCAGCGGCTTCCTCCTCCTCCTCAACATAAATCCAACATTCATCTGCTGAATAAACCGACACGTGTGCATATGATGTAACAAATATAACCTCAAGTAAATTTTTCTTAGCTACTCCAATATTTCTTGTCAGACTGGACATGAATCAGCATCGACAAAAATTGTTGTTTGGTTAATTTTATTACTAATAATTCTACATCACTCCACATATTCCTTCTTTTGAGATCAACTTTTAAATAGGGAACTGTGTCGATTTTTTTTTAGATGGTCACCTTGACATCTCACAATAAATAGTTTATTCGTTCACAATCAACTCTAAACCTATTTCTGATACTTTTTATCACAATTTTTTATTATAGTATAAAATATTGTACTTTTCCATTGATTTTCATAAAAAAAATTTGAATTAAGGCTTTTTTAATCAGAGATTTTTAAAAATCAACACAATTATGAGGGTTCTCCCATTTTTGAATGAAATATTATAAAGAATCATTCCTCTTTTCCCACAGAAAAGAACTGACACCCTCAGTGCCAGCTCTAAAGTAATTCTACATTGATTAACCAAGTACCTTCTTTTGATATAAATTCAAGATCACATTTGCAGTTTCCTCAACTGCCTTATTGGTTACATCGATAACAGGACAACCAATTTTAGCCACAACTTTTTCAAAATAAGCTAATTCTGCTTTGATTCGTTCAATGTTAGCATAACTTGCACTATCATTTAGTCCAAGGGAAATTAGCCGTTCTTTTCGAATATGATTTAATTTATCAGGACTTATTTTTAAAGCAAAGCATTTATCTGTTGCAGATTTATATATTTCTTCTGGTGGATCTACTTCAGGTACAATGGGAACATTTGCAACCTTTAATCTTTTGTGAGCTAAATATTGCGAGAGGGGAGTTTTTGAAGTTCTTGAAACTCCAATTAAAACGATATCTGCTTTAATAATCCCGCGCGGGTCTCTGCCATCATCATATTTAACCGCGAACTCAATTGCCTCGACTTTTTTAAAGTATTCTTCATCAAGTTTACGAACAAGTCCTGGTTCATTTGCCGGTGTTTTTCCACATAACAGCTCGATTTGATCCATAAGTGGTCCTATCAGATCGCAGGCATGAATGTTTTCCGTAATCGCAATCTCTCGCATATAGTTGCGGATCTCAGGTTTAACCAAGGTGTATGCAATCATCCCACGATCTAATTTTACTAAAGAGATCACTTCATCTATATTTGTCTTATCTTCAACATAGGGGAACCTTTTAATCGTTACGTTTGCGCCATTAAACTGACTAATCGCCGCTTTTGTAACTAACTCAGCAGTTTCCCCAACTGAATCTGATACAACATAAATAATTGGTAGCTTATTCATTCCGTTAAACCATCTCCTAAGGCTTTTGGCCTATTCTCCTTCTGCAAGAGCGACAAAGGCTTTTGTAATGTTCGTTTTCGTAATCCGACCAATTACTTCAAAACCCTTTTCGGTTTCTTTTACAACAGGTAAGGCATCAATTTGTTTTTCAATTAATTTGATTGCGATATCTATTAACAACTCTTCCCTTTGACACACTGTAATATTAGGCATTCTGGTCATGATAATATTAACAGGTAAGGCAGCCAATTCCTGTTTCCCCAAGCTTGCCCTCAGCAAATCCTTTCTAGATAAGACTCCAACTAAAATCGATTCCTGGTCCACGACAAACAATGTCCCTACATCCTCAAGAAACATCGTTACAATGGCATCATAAACAGAGATATTTTCATGAACAACAACTGGGATGGACTGATAATCTTTTACATATAGTTTCTTTAGATTTTCTGTTAATAGCTGAGCACCTGATTTACCGGTATAAAAATACCCAACCCGTGGTCGTTCATCCAGAAACCCTGCCATAGTCAATATAGCTAAATCAGGCCTAAGAGTAGCTCGTGTTAAACCCAATTGATCAGCAATATGCTCACCAGTAATTGGCCCGTTATCTTTTACAATCTGGAGAATAAGATCTTGACGCTTGTTGAGTTCTATTTTCCTCACCACCCTATTAGAAATGCGGAAACGGCTCGTTCAGAGGCGACAGGCATAAGACGAGCAGGCGAGAAGGTTGGTCTTTAACCTTCTTGACTGATTGGCTTATGACCCGAGCCCCTAGCCGTTGCAGCTGGACAATTAAATACGGAAGCTGACACCTTTTGTCGAAAAATTTATATTACTCAATTATAATAGGCTATACTATATAAAAATATTATATACCATTTAATCAGGATGAGAAGGACTAAAATCCATCAGTTTATTGAAAAAAGTGCGGATAATCCGCACTTTTTCATATTATTCTTCACAAATACCTTCTAAATTAGAATTCAATTTTACTTTGGATAAATTCCACTAATTCTGAAATAGGTAGACGTGTTTGTTCCATCGTGTCACGATCACGAACGGTTACCATTTCGTCATCCCTTGAATCAAAGTCAAATGTAATACAGAAAGGTGTACCGATTTCGTCATGACGTCTGTAACGTTTTCCGATTGACCCCGACTCGTCATAGTCAACTAAGAAATGCTTTGCTAGCAGATCATATACAACTCTTGCATCATCTGATAATTTCTTGGAGAGCGGCAAGATTGCTGCTTTAAAAGGTGCTAATGCAGGATGTAAGTGCATAACAGTTCGTGAAGTGCCATCCTCCAATTGTTCCTCATCATAAGCATCAATTAAAAAGGCAAGAGTAACACGATCCGCACCTAATGATGGTTCAATACAATATGGAACATATTTCTCATTTGTTTCTTGATCTAAATAATGGAAGTCTTCACCAGAGAATTCCATATGTTGCTTTAAATCATAGTCTGTTCTTGAGGCAATACCCCAAAGCTCACCCCAGCCAAATGGAAACTTATATTCAAAATCAGTGGTTGCATTACTGTAGTGAGATAATTCTTCTTCACCATGATCACGCAAACGCAACTTATCAGTGCTCATTCCTAATGATAATAACCACTGCTCAGCAGTCTGCTTCCAATAATCAAACCATTTCAGTTCCTCACCTGGCTTACAGAAAAATTCCAGTTCCATTTGTTCAAATTCCCTTGTTCGGAACGTAAAATTACCAGGTGTTATTTCATTACGAAAGCTTTTACCAATTTGAGCAATTCCGAACGGAAGCTTCTTGCGCATCGTTCTTTGCACATTTTTAAAGTTAACAAAAATGCCTTGGGCTGTTTCCGGGCGAAGAAAAATTTCGTTCGTGCTCGACTCAGTTACCCCTTGAAAAGTTTTAAACATCAGATTAAATTGACGAATACCTGTGTAATCAAGACTTCCACAATCAGGGCAAGCAATTTGATGTTCACTAATTAATAATTCCATTTTCTCAAACGGAAGGCCATCAACCACCATTTCAATTCCTTTTTCATCGAGAGCATTCTCAATTAATTTATCAGCACGATGTCTCGCTTTACATTTTTTACAGTCAATCATTGGATCGTTAAAATTTCCGATATGGCCAGACGCCTCCCAAGTTCGCGGATTCATCAAAATTGCTGCATCAAGTCCAACGTTGTATCGAGATTGTTGTACAAACTTTTTCCACCAAGCTTGCTTTATATTATTTTTAAACTCAACGCCTAGTGGTCCGTAATCCCATGTATTAGCCAAACCTCCGTATATTTCCGAACCCGGAAAAATAAAACCTCTGTGTTTCGCATGGGAAACAATTTGTTCCATATTAACGTTCATCATCCAAACTCCCTTTCGTTTTCCAAATAAAAAACTCCCGTCTCTATGCATAAAATGCATAGGGACGAGAGTTAACCCGCGGTTCCACCCTATTTGCTGCTAAGCAGCCTCTTCATAACAAATTGCTCAGGAATGCCTTCCTTAATGCTTTATATCTAGCTTCCACTATCCTAGACTCGCTTTATTAAAGGGAATTAAGTACTACTTTCCTTCTCTGCAACATATTAAATTTAATTCGATGTTAAAGGATAGATATAATATTGTCAAGAGAGAAAAAGGTTGGAAACACACAAAGCTACCTTATGTGCCATGTTACGATAGCATATCTCTCATTTTATCCATCTGATTGAGAAATTTTTTTGTTTTCAAATGTAAGCCGGAATACTCATCATAATATGCCGTTATTACCTTTTTTAGTTCCGCTTTTGTCTCAGCCTTCACATCAATACTACCTAACCGGGATAAATCAAAATAATAAAATATCCTTAGAAGCTTTACTGTAGCGGGGGTAATTTTCAAAGCATAACGATCTTTGTTTACACACTGATGACAAATTAAACCGCCTTCTTTGAGTGAAAAGGAAAAAAATCCATCTGTATTTCCACATACTGAACATTGGTTTAAACAAGGATGTAAACCGAAAAGATCCAACATCTTCATCTCATAGATGTTCGCCATAATCTCTAGATCATATCCTTCATTCATTAGGTTCAGAGTTTGGTACAGCAATTCAAATAAAAAAGGATTGGGGGTCTTTTCATCAACTGTTGCTTTATCCGTTAATTCCACAATGTAACTTGCGTACGCTGTAATAAAAATATCCTCGCGAATGGATCTGAGGGAAGAGATAATTTCGCCTTGTTGCAGGCTTCCTAATCCACTCCCCTTTTGGATTAGGAAGTATCCATATGTAAAAAGCTGAGTGATAGCTGAAAGTCGACTCTTTGGCTTTTTCGCACCACGGGCCATCACACCAATTTTTCCACATTCGCGTGTATATAAAGTGACAACCTTATTGGTTTCACCATAATCCGTAGTTCTAATGACGATGCCTTCACATTTTTGCAGCATTTGCAGTCACCATCCACTGCAATGACACCAACCTACGAAATGGGAAAATCAATTTCTGCTAGCTCATCATCCTGATTTCCGGGTATTTCTGGTTTTTCCTTCTCAATTTCCTTGAAAAGAAGATAAGTGTCAATATTACCTGTGCTTGAAAAGACTTTCCAGGTAAAATCTAACATCGAAAACCCCACCTTTCAAATATTCAACTAGCAATTCCTAAAGTCCCAAATCCCTTACAATTATCATAGCCTGTCAAATAAAAATCATGAGACGAAAAAATTGTAAATCGGTATCATGCATAAATTTCGTTTGTTCCTAATAATTTAATTAGGATTGCGAACCATTAATATTCATCATCTCTAAATCCAAAGTCCCTTAATTGTCCCATTTTATTCCGCCAATCTTTTTGGACTTTGACCCACAGCTCAAGAAACACTTTTGTACCAAGTAGATTTTCAATATCCTTACGAGCTCGCTGACCAATTTCCTTTAACATTTTTCCTTGTTTGCCAATGATGATCCCTTTTTGGGAATCCCGTTCGACAATGATGGAAGCCATCACATGAATTGTACCTTTTTTATCAGACCGATCCAGCTTCTCCATTATCACAGCGATAGAATGAGGTACTTCTTCATGGGTTAATTGAAGTGCCTTTTCCCGTATTAATTCAGTTATGATGAATCGTTCCGGATGGTCCGTAACCTGATCGGCTGGATAATATTGTGGTCCAACAGGTACATACCGTTTTATTTGTTCCAACACTTTTTCAATGTTATTCCCTTGAAGAGCAGATATTGGAACAATTTCCGCAAAATTATATTTTTCTTTATAAGAAACGATAATCTCAAAAAGCTTATCAGGATGAACTAAATCAATTTTATTGATGACAAGAAAAATCGGGGTTTTCACTTCCTGAAATTTTTCAAGAATGAATTCCTCCCCACGTCCAAAACCTTCCTCAGCATTCACCATAAAAAGAATTAAATCTACTTCCCTTAAAGTGTTAATTGCCACTTTCATCATGAAATCGCCTAATTTATGCTTTGGTTTATGAATCCCTGGAGTATCAATAAAAATCAGCTGTGCATCATCGGTTGTAAGAACACCTTGCACCTTATTCCGTGTAGTTTGTGGCTTATCACTCATAATGGCAATCTTTTGACCGACAACCTTGTTTAAAAATGTTGATTTACCAACATTTGGTCTGCCAATTATTGAAACAAACCCCGATTTAAAATTTTTATTACCTTCATTATTTATCATTCAAATCCTCCGGTGAAAAAGCTCCGGGCAGCAAGTCTCCAACTGTGGTTTCTTGGATGTCACCTTTAAGGTTGGTTAAGACAACCTTCATGTCCTTTGGGCAAAACTCTGATATCACTTGACGACAAGCTCCACACGGAGAAACTGGGCCCTCCGTATCCGCAATGACAGCGAGCATCGCAAACTCTTTGTCACCGTCTGAGACCGCTTTAAAAAATGCCGTACGCTCTGCGCAATTTGTCATGCTATAAGCGGCATTTTCAATATTACAGCCATGGTAAACTTTTCCGTCAACAGTCAAAAGAGCCGCACCAACTTTAAACCTCGAATACGGAACATAGGCTTTTGTTATTGCTACTTTTGCTTCTTCCATTAATTGTTTTATATCCACAACTATTCTCCTTTTCAAAAGTGAGATCGCTGTCTCATTATTGTATCTTATTTTTGCGATTTTTTCATCGTTTGTATCAAAATCACAAAATAAAAATTTTGAATTTTCAAAAAATTATCATGTTTTATTTTATGCAACCCTCTGTTCCATTATTTTATCCAAATCCGGGAACGTTTTCAAATCCCCTAGAAACCACCTGGTAATGATTAGAAAGTGGAAGCGCAAAAAGAGGCTGATTTGTTCAGCCCCTTATCCAAATATTTCCAATAACTTCGGAATAAAAATGATCATCCCAATTAAAACTGAAAGAATCGCATACACCAAAACAGCTCCTGCAGCGGTATCTTTTGCTTGTTTGGCTAGTGGATGATTCTCTTTTGTCACAAGGTCGACAAGTCTTTCAACGGCTGTATTCACCAATTCAAGCGAAATCATTCCACCGATAGCTAAAAATACAAATAACCATTCTATTGCCCTCAACTGAAGCCACAACCCTGACAAAATGACGAGAAAGCCGCTAACAAAGTGGATTTTCAAATTTCTTTCTTGACTAAGTGCATGAAAAATTCCTTGCAATGCATAGGAAAACGACTTAAAAAACTTGTGGATTTTAGCGTTGAAGTCCGTACTCATCAAGGACTTCCTTTTGTTTCGAAAACATCTCTTTCTCGTCTACTTCTGTTTCATGATCATACCCTAATAAGTGTAAAAAGCCATGAACCGCTAGGAATCCAAGCTCTCTTTTAAAAGAATGGCCATATTCAGTTGCCTGTTCTTCTGCTTTAGATACAGAGATGATAATATCACCAAGAATTCTTGGAATATCTAACCCACTAAGTTGGATTTCCCCTTCTCCTAACTCTTCCATCGCAAAAGAAATAACATCAGTTGGCTGATCTTTTTCCCGATACTCACGATTAATTTCTTGAATTTTCTCATTTGTAACAAACGTTACTGACACTTCACTACCGTCTTCAACTTCTTCAAGAACGGCTGCTAAATCTAATAATTCTTTAACTACTTTTATATCGTCATCATTAACCTTTTCTGTTTCATCGATAAAATCAATAATTAAACTCATGCTTGATTCACCTTCTGTTTTATGATTTCTGGGTACTCGATTCTTGAATGGAAAATACCCCTTAATGTGTCGTACAAAGCTTGTGCAACGGTTTCAAGTTCCTTTAATGTTATATCGCATTCACTAAACTGATCGTCTTGAAGGCGATCTGCAATAATTTTTCTAACAATGGATTCAATTTGTTCATGCGTTGGATGAATCATTGACCGTACAGCTGCCTCCACGCTATCAGCTATCCCAATAACAGCCGCTTCTTTTGTTTGTGCCTTTGGGCCTGGATAACGAAAATCAGCTTCATTTGTCTCAATGCCACTTTCCAAAGACTTGTGGTAAAAAAACTGTAATAGGGTTGTTCCATGATGCTGTTCGGCAATATCAATGATTTCCTTCGGCATTTTTTTCCTCCTGAGCATTTCGGCTCCATCAATAACATGTGAAAGAATAATATTCTTGCTTGTATGAGCAGGAATTCGATCATGAGGATTTTGAATGTTCATTTGGTTTTCAATAAAAAATTGCGGTCTTTTTGTTTTTCCTATATCGTGATAATAACAACCCACTCTTGCCAACAATCCATTGGCCCCAATTGCCTCACATGCCGTTTCTGCTAAGTTTGCCACCATTACACTATGATGGTAAGTTCCAGGTGCATTGGTTAAAATCTTTCTTAGTAGTGGATGATTAGGGTTCGAAAGCTCAATAAGTTTCATCGTTGATAAAATTCCAAACGCAGCTTCAAAGAATGGTAATAAGCCAATGGTTAATACGGCTGACCCAATTCCTGAAATAAGTGCACCAACTAAATAAAAAACATATTCCTTTCCGGTATACTGTCCATTCCGCAAAAACATTAAGGATATGATGACCAAAATATTTACCACTGTAACCAAAAGTCCTGCCTGTAAAATTTTTGAACGATTATTATGTTTACTTAGAAATAACACACTTGCAAAACCGCTAATAACCATATATATCGAAACGGTTACTTGCATCGTTCCCGTTATCCCTTCGTTAAAAATAATACTTCCACAAATAGCCAAAATAACGGAATAGGCTACTGCCATCCTATCATTTATTAACAATTTAATTAACATTGCTCCCATCGCCGCAGGAAAAATAAAACCGATATCAGAGTAATTTAATTGTAAAAACAAACTAAGGATCTTCATGATTGATAGGGATAAAATTAACATAATACTGACAATTAACACATACGTTTGTTTCATTTCTTGTTTAAAATTCAAAACATGGAAGAAGTAATACAATCCACCCAATAAAATAATCAGGATAAGGGCTAAGCCCAAGAATGGTTTCAAAGTATTGTTATGATCAAGCAAACCAACAAGATCTAACTGGCGGTATATGTCTCGACTAATTAATTGACCCTCTTCCACTAAAATTTGGCCTTGAAGGATTTTTACTGGTTCTACTCCTTCAATTGCCAATTGACGCATTTCTTCAGTCGCATTTGGGTCATAAAATTCATTTTGAATAATGGCATACCGTCCAAGTTCAATCGTAGCATTCTTTAAGCTGCTGTTTAAACTAGTGTATTTCAATTCTTCTTCAAGTCGTTTTTTAGTATTTTCAACATTATCTGCCGATATCCGAGAATTCATCACGTTATTAATTGCCGTAATGGCTAAATCTTTCGAAATCGATAATTCATCCTTTGAAGATTGTAATAACGTTACAAAAACAGGATCTGAAATCTCCTTAGTAACATTTTCAGTAAGTTTCCCCTTTAAAATTGTCAATTGGTCTGAAATGGAAGATGCACTATCTTTTACAGTACCGCCATCAGGACTGCTCTCTTTTTGCTTTTGATTCATTTCATCGGCCACTTCACCCTGGACTTCAGAAACGGAATCAAATATGGACGTGATTAAATCAACTCGGTTCTGCGTGTACTCTTTTTTTAATATATAGACATCCTTTACTTGATCAAGTGCTTCTTTACGCTTTTTCTCAGTACTTTGTTTGTCCTCAACTGTGATCGGTGACCGAATTGTCTGTTCAGCAACTGAAAACAAAGTCAAATCAAGCTTTTCTGGCTTTACGTTACTGTACATTTCTCCAAATAGTATCAATCCAAGCATCAAAAATATCAAAATTTTAAATAAACTTCTATAGTAAAATCAAAATTTGTATTAAAC
>CAURFY010000033.1:0-12984 GCA_963524115.1 uncultured Bacillus sp. | reverse complement strand
CCTGGAGCGGAAATCAACCACTTCTCTAATAGCAACAATGTTTACGAAAACAGCCATTTTTTTGTGGAATAAAAAAATTAGTCCTTTAAACCAATAATACTTTTTCTAGAAAAAGTATTATTTTACCCATAAGCCGACAACCTTACACAATATTCATGTAAATTTACAAAAGCTTTACACTCAGTTAAAACCAGATTAACAGTAAACCAGTATATTTTAACTTGTAGGACAAAACAAAAACCAATCCTTAGGGGGAAATAAGAAATGAAAAGCTTCAAAACATTAGCACTAACTGCATTAATAGGAGGAGTGCTAACTCTTTCTTCAGCTTGTGGAAATGCTGCCAATAATAGCGCAGAAGGCGGGAAAACTGGAGAAGGTAACAAGCAACTCAAGGGTGAAATAAAAGTGGATGGATCGTCAACAGTATATCCAATCATGGAAGCTGTTGTTGAAGAATATGGCACAGTTCAACCTGGAGTAAAAGTTTCTGTTGGGTCCACAGGTACAGGTGGCGGAGTTGAAGCGGTTAGTGCTGGTGAAACACAATTGAGTGATGCTTCACGCCCACTAAAAGATGAAGAAAAGGCTAAATTAGACGAAAAAGGGATTAAATATACTGAAATGAAATTAGCATACGATGGTCTTTCGGTAGTTGTGAATAAAGACAATACGTGGGTTGACCACCTTACAGTTGATGAATTAAAGAAAATGTGGCTTGAAGATGGAACAACAAAAAAATGGTCAGATATTCGTCCGGGTTGGCCAAATAAAGAAATTAAATTTTACTCACCGGGCACTGATTCAGGAACATTTGACTATTTCGATGAGATCATTCTTGGAAATAAACCAATTGTAGAAAAAGCAACCTTGTCTGAAGATGATAATATTTTAGTTCAAGGTGTAGAAGGTGAAAAGAATGCTATTGGTTATTTCGGTTATGCCTATTATGCTGAAAATAAAGATAAATTAAAGGTTGTACCAATTGACGGGGGAAATGGTCCTGTAACACCAAATGCAAAAACAATTAAGTCTGGAGAATATGCACCACTATCTCGCCCATTATTCACATACGTGAAGAATTCAGCAGTGAAAGACCAACCAGAAGTATATGATTTTGTGAAATATACACTTGAAAATGCGGCAGATCTTTCAGAGGAAGTAGGATATGTTCGCCTTCCTGATTCAGAATACAAGAAGGATCTTGACAAACTTAGAGGCCTTAAGTAGCACAAATATTGATTGATATAGGTGGGAAGCGCTGATTGTGTGCTTCTCATCTTGTCATGTGACTTTATATTGTAATAAAGCGGTTTAAGTATCTAGTACGAGCACCTGAGCAAGGTACTTCCGTATTTTTTTGTTGGAAGGGGTAACCAAGGTGATCCAAAATAATAAATCATTTTCTGTACAGGATCTGATTTCGGAAAAGAAGAAAAAGAAAAGTTTAGGGTCTATTTTTGAAAAAATTGTACCAGTGCTGTTGTTATTAACTGCAATTGTATCAATCCTAACAACAATTGGAATCGTTCTTACCCTTATATTTGAAACTATTCTCTTCTTCGATAAAGTATCAATTATTGAATTTTTTACAGCAAAAAAATGGTATCCATTTTCTGAAACCCACGGTTCCTTCGGAATATTGCCATTAGTATCAGGAACTTTAAAGACTACTGGAATTGCTGTAGTAGTTGCCGTTCCAATCGGTTTGGCATCAGCCATTTATTTAAGCGAGTATGCAACAGATCGTGCCCGTCGGATTATTAAACCTATTTTAGAAGTTTTAGCAGGAATTCCAACCATTGTTTATGGCTTTTTTGCCTTAACGTTTGTAACACCTGTTTTGAGGGCGATGATTCCCACCCTTGAAATATTCAACGCACTTAGTCCCGGGATTGTAATTGGAATCATGATTATGCCACTTATTGCCTCGATGTCGGAGGACGCTATGTCCTCAGTGCCTAATTCGATGCGTGAAGGTGCATTGGCATTAGGTTCTACGAAGTTAGAGGTTTCGATAAAAGTAGTCCTTCCAGCTGCAATTTCGGGAATTATTGCTTCTATCGTTCTGGCAATTTCTCGGGCAATAGGGGAAACAATGATTGTCGCAGTAGCTGGGGGCTCGACTCCAAATCTAAATTTTGACGTAACAAGTTCTATTCAAACGATGACAGCTTACATTGTCCAAGTCAGTCAGGGTGATGCTGGTTATGGGACGACGATCTATTATAGTATTTACGCTGTTGGGATGACTCTATTTGTCTTTACCTTGATTATGAATCTTCTCGCGCAATACATCTCTCGTCGGTTTAGGGAGGAATACTAAATGAATTTAGTTGAACACTCAAAGATCATAAAAAAGATGAAATCAAGACTAGTGGCAAATGTTGTCTTCAGAGGATTCTTTTTTGTGGCAACAATGTTTGGCCTGTTTGTTTTAGCGGTATTATTATACCGAGTACTCACTCAGGGCCTTGGATATTTGGATTTGCAATTTCTCCAAAGCCTTCCTTCCCGGCGACCTGAACAAGCGGGTGTATATACGGCTTTAATTGGTTCGATTTGGCTCATGGCTGTTGTCGCACCTGTTTCTTTGATATTAGGTGTAGGGACCGCCATCTATTTAGAAGAATACGCGAAGAAAAGTCGATTCACGGATTTTATTATTATTAATATTTCAAACCTTGCCGGGGTCCCATCCATTGTATTTGGATTATTAGGATTAACCGTATTTGTACGTGCGCTAGCACTTGGAACAAGCGTACTTGCTGCTGGGTTTACAATGAGTCTATTGGTACTACCTGTCATAATTGTCTCCTCACAGGAAGCAATTCGTGCAGTTCCTATGGAATTAAGAGAAGCTTCTTTTGGGATGGGAGCAACGAAATGGCAAACGATTGTAAGAGTCGTAATGCCAGCAGCTATCCCTGGTATTTTAACAGGAGGAATTCTTGCATTATCAAGAGCAATTGGTGAAACTGCACCGTTAGTGGTATTGGGGTTACCACTATTTCTGGCATTTTTGCCAAGATCAGTGTTCGACATGTTTACGGTTCTCCCAATGCAAATATATAACTGGACAGGAAGACCGCAAGAAGAATTTCATTCATTAGCTGCGGCAGGGATTATTGTCCTGTTGGCATTATTAATTGTAATGAATTCCATTGCAGTGTTGATTCGAAATAAATATCAAAAACGATATTAAATTGATAAAGGATGATGGAGGTTTTTCACAATGAATGCAATCTTGGAGAGAAAATTAATGGATGAAAATAAAATAGATTCCGCAATAGGCCAAAATAAAGCTATCGTTTATGAAACAAAACAGCTTAACCTTTGGTATGGGGACAATCACGCACTAAAAAACATTGATCTTGATATAAACGAAAACGAAGTTACCGCGATTATCGGCCCGTCAGGATGCGGAAAATCAACCTATATCAAAACGTTAAACCGGATGATTGAATTAGTACCAGGTGTGAAAACATCAGGGGTAATCTCCTATCGGGGTCGAAATATTTTCGAAAAATCCTACCAAGTTGAAGAACTTCGTACAAAAGTAGGAATGGTGTTTCAAAAACCAAATCCGTTTCCAAAATCAATTTACGAAAATGTTGCCTACGGCCCAAAAATACATGGAATCCGTGATAAAAAAATTCTTGATCAAATTGTTGAGAAAAGTCTTCGTGGTGCTGCGATTTGGGATGAAGTCAAAGATCGTTTGAATCAAAATGCTTATGGTCTTTCTGGTGGACAACAACAGCGACTTTGTATTGCCCGGTGTTTGGCGATTGAACCAGATGTAATTTTAATGGATGAGCCAACATCTGCATTGGATCCAATCTCTACTTTGAAAGTTGAAGAACTTGTCCAAGAATTGAAAAAAGAAGTGAGTATTATTATCGTAACCCATAATATGCAACAAGCTGCAAGGATTTCCGATAAAACAGCTTTCTTTTTAAATGGAGAAGTGGTTGAGTTTACTAATACAAATAAGATTTTCTCAACTCCATCTGATAAACGGACAGAAGATTATATTACAGGTCGATTTGGATAATAACAAATCGATTCCCATTTGTAAAGAATTAGGAGGCAACAGCGATGGTGGTACGAGAAAGATTTAATGAGGAATTAAACGAATTACAAAATAAATTGTTAGAAATTGGTAATTTTTCGATTGGTGCATTAGGAAAGTCCTTAGAAGCTCTTGAAACTGGGAACGTTGAATTGGCGTTAAAAGTCATGGAGGACGATACCGATGCCGATATCATGGAGGACGAAATCAATGATTTTGCGATATTGCTAATCGCAAAACAACAACCAGTGGCAATTGACTTACGAAGAATTATTGTAGCGATAAAAATTGCTACTGATATTGAGAGAATTGCCGATTTTGCAACCAATATTGCTAAGGCAGCGATTCGAATTGGTAATGAACCGTTAGTAAAGCCCATCGAACATATTAAGATGATGCATGAAATAACCTCAAGGATGTTAAAGCTTTCCTTGGAAGCATTTAATGAAGAAAACATAATAAAAGCGAAAAAGGTTGCCGCAATGGATGATGAGGTTGATGACCTATATGGTCAATCTATAAAGGATCTTATGCTAATTAATCAAAATAGTCCCGAGTTTATGGCTCAGGTTACCCAATTATCGTTTGTGTGTCGATACTTAGAAAGAGCGGCCGACCATGTCACTAACATTGCTGAAAATGTTTTTTTTCTTGTAAAAGGTCGTCGTTATGATTTAAATAATTAATATTGAGGGAGGCTGATTTTATTGTCAGTCTTTTTTAATTTGTTCTTAAGTCCAAAAACTCGCTAGAATTATGTCGGGCCACATAAGACAACAGGGGAAATTTGTGTCGAAACGATGAATTACTTCGATACAATTCTTTTATAAAAAAATATTTTTTCGATCGCAAACACTTGTGTAATCTAGGGTTGCATAATCCGACAAAAAGCGTTTATTGAGAAGGTTTACCAACAATGATAACATAGAAATAATAGAAAATATGGATAATTAAAAAAATTAAATCATAGAGTATTAGTTTAGGAAAGTGACCGATGCTTAGGAGTGAAGAAGTAACGAAGAGAAAAGGTTATAAATAAATGATCAAGACATAAAGGTGGAGAGGGTGAATAAGATGAGAACCAGTATTTCCTTTCGAATTAAAAAGAAAACAGCTGACCTAACACGAGTTCAAACATTGCTAAAGAGTAAAATTGGTTTATGGATAGAGGGGAAAATCTTTTGGATTCAAAATGGGACCGAAAAGCTCATTCCGGAGAAAGCAATTTCCATTAAAATAAATCAAAAAAGTATCCATTCAAAAATTCGTTTTTTGGATATTTTTGTTACAAATCATAATGCCACCAAAAAGGACCTAAAATTAATTGTCATGCACTATTTTGAAAAATATTCAAAAAATGATTTTACGTTCATCTCACCGACCGAAAGGGTGATTTTTCATCTAGCAAATCGTGCATTGTATTTAGTTAATGGTCAAATCAAGGGTACATTCATTGATGACTACACGGTTCAACCTTCATGGAACATTTATACAGATAAATTTTGGGAGTGTCAGAAAAAAGGGACATTAAAGTATCAGCCTATGTCACAGGGCCCTTCAACCAGTGTTTTTACATTAAATATGGAAATTCCAGCCTTTAACACACTTCAAGCAAACACATGGATGATCTCAGGAATTGCAAAAGGTGACCTTCTGCGATTAAATCATTTGGTTTTAAAAAACACACTAGCTTTTCCCCATAATAAGTGATATTATAGAAAAGTCGTATGAACGAACTAGCTTTAAATTGTTTGGAGGGAAATACTATGCGCGTGAATATTACGTTAGCTTGCACAGAGTGTGGAGATCGTAACTATATTTCAACAAAAAATAAACGTAACAATCCTGATCGTCTTGAGCTTAAAAAATACTGCCCAAGAGAAAAACGTACAACTGCACATCGTGAAACAAAATAAGCAGTGGGAGCTTCCTGCTGTTTTTTTTGTTGCCTAAATTTTAGTTGGAGTTATAATTTTATTACCTTTTAAAGATAAGAGGTGTTGCCTTTTGGAGAAAAATGAACTACGCCAAGAAATGAAACAAAAATTAGTAGACCTTCAAAAAAAGGTTTATGAAGAAAAATCAGAAAAAATTGCTCAAAACCTTTTCAAGGAAATGATTTGTGTTAATGCCAAAACTGTTGGGATAACATTATCTAACCCTCCAGAAGTGGATACTTATCAAATCATTAAAAAGGCTTGGGAACTAGGAAAAAGAGTGGTTGTACCGAAGTGTCAACCTGACAAACGACAGCTTGGTTTTAGGGTGATAGAGCAATTTTCCCAGCTTGAGAAAGTATTCTTTGGCCTTTATGAACCAATCGAATCTGTTACCTGCGAAGTTGATTCAGCCTTGATTGATTTGCTTATTGTGCCTGGTCTTGCTTTTTCCAGAGAAGGGTACAGGCTGGGGTTCGGTGGCGGCTATTATGATCGATACCTGGAGAATTACCGTGGAGAAAAAATTTCATTAAGTTTCGGGATTCAGATTGTTCCTCAGCTTCCAGTTGAAGAACACGATCTTCCTGTAGCAAAGATCATTACGGAGTACGAGGTTATTGATACTAATGGTTAACATGATACTGTATATATTTTTTATTTTTGCTACTGTTTTTTCTGGTTATTTCTTTCGTTTCTTAACCTTATCTGGTGCGGTGACAGCTGCAGTGGTTGGTGGTTCAGTTGCGCTTGGGTTTGGCTGGAAAGGTTTAGTGTTATTGGGACTATTTTTTTCTACATCAAGTTTGTGGTCAAGGTTTAAACAGAACGTTAAAAGTCAAATTGAGCAAAAAAATGCAAAGGGTTCCCGCAGAGATTGGCAACAAGTATTGGCAAATGGCGGAGTTGCGGCGCTAACTAGTTTGCTTTTCTTTTATTATGGACATCCTATCTGGCTTTTAGCGTTTTCAATTTCAATTGCAAGTGCAAATTCAGACACGTGGGCTTCTGAAATCGGAACATTAAGTAAACATCCCCCCTTGTTTATTAGAACTTTCAAAAGGTCAGAAACAGGAACCTCAGGCGCGATAAGCCTGCTAGGTTCGTTCGCAGCACTTTGGGGTGCCCTCCTTATTGCTGTTTTTTCAACGTTCCTTTTTAATTTGGATTTACAATATTTTACCTTCATTTTTCTTTTTGGATTTCTAGGCAATGTTCTCGATACCATTATCGGTGCATTTCTTCAAGCAACTTACCTCTGTCCTATTTGCTTTGCAGAAACGGAGAAAACGACCCATTGTGCTCAACCAACGACCCTTAAAAGAGGAATTTTCATTATGAATAATGAAGCAGTCAACTTTCTTTCCGGCCTTTTAGCCTCTATTGTCGGTACCCTATGGTTCTTAAAATAAATGTAACGATTTCTCCATAAAGCTTACGCTTACATCAGAAAAATCGACTTGAAATAGTTTGTGAAATAATGCACAATCTAATTAACAACTAAAAACGATTTTTTTTAGTCATCATGGAGATAATGTTAAAAGAAATCTTTTATCGGGGGGTACAAAAAATGTTTGGTCGAGTGAACAGAGTAGCTTTAATTGGTACTGGAGCAGTTGGATCTAGTTATGCATTTGCTATGCTAAACCAAGGTGTAGTTGAGGAATTTGTGCTGATTGATCTAAATAGGGAGAAATCTGAAGGAGATGCAATGGATTTAAATCACGGCTTGCCATTTGCTCCTGCAGCAACAAAAATATGGTTTGGTGACTATGTTGATTGTAAAGATGCTGATATAGTGGTCATTTGCGCAGGTGCCAATCAAAAACCTGGGGAAACACGGCTTGATCTTGTAGGGAAAAATACGGCGATCTTTAAAGGGATTGTTGAACAAGTCATGGGAAGTGGTTTTGACGGGATCTTTTTGGTAGCAACAAACCCTGTTGATATTTTAACTTACGTCACTTGGAAATTTTCAGGTCTCCCAAAAGAACGTATTATCGGTTCTGGAACGATTTTAGATACAGCGCGTTTCCG
This sequence comes from uncultured Bacillus sp., assembly GCA_963524115.1. Lineage (GTDB taxonomy): Bacteria > Bacillota > Bacilli > Bacillales > Cytobacillaceae > Bacillus_BU. The sequence goes on along the minus strand of CAURFY010000033.1, from coordinate 4,935 downwards.
TTATTTGCTTGGTGACTATTTTGCTGTTGACCCTCGTAATGTTCATGCCTATATTATTGGAGAACATGGTGACACTGAGCTTCCGGTTTGGAGTCAAGCTGATATCGCTGGACTTCCTATCTCAACTTGGGCTCAGAATAAACAAGATTTCCGTCAAGAAGATTTAGATACACTTTTTATAAACGTTAGAGATGCTGCATACCAAATTATCCAAAGAAAAGGCGCAACCTTTTACGGAATTGCCATGGGGCTCGTCCGGCTTACAAAAGCCATATTACAAAATGAAAATTCCGTGTTAACTGTTTCTGCCTATCTAGAAAATAAATATGGACAAGAGGATGTATTTATCGGCGTTCCGGCTGTTGTTAATCGCAAGGGGATTCGCGAGGTAGTCGAAATTAGCTTGAATAATGAGGAGCAAGAGAAATTCAGCCATTCCGCGTCGGTTTTAAAAAATCTTTTGGGCACGATTTTCTCTAAATAGGTATTTAAAAAGGACTGTCTACATTAGACAGTTTTTTTTGTGCTGCTTTTATCACTTTTAATGGATAAAATTGAGCAGAATATCTCACAATACTTCTTAGGAGGGATGGAACATGCGAACTATAGTTTCTATATTTATGATTGGATTGGCTGGATATTTAGCATTTCAAAATCGTTTTCGACTAATAAATATACTGTTAGGGAGTGGGTTTACAAGGAAGTTATTTGTAGGATCATTATTAAGTATTCCAGGAATTCGAAATAAAATGATGCAAACCGTTTTCTCGAGACCAACGGAATGGTAAAAAGGCCTAATAGGTCTTTTTATTTTTGCAAAAATACGTGGGTTTGAATATTATATTTCTACTAGACCTTGCAAAACTCGTTTCATTTTATGAAGAAATAAGAATTTAGTTTATAATATTGTTAAATAACAAATATAAACATGCAGACAATATCTGCTAGAAAAATAATGATTGCTATCCATGTTTAGAGAGAAAGTAGGGGAAGAGTTGAATTTCCAAGAAGATTATTTATTTTGGAGGCTGGCAGATTTTCTAATAACCAATCAAGATTATCGTCTAGTTCAAATAACCAGCAATGATCAAGAACTATGGCTTGAAAATGTCTCAAATAAACAAGCGCAACTAATTCGGCTTGTTCGTCGGAATTTGGATTGGAGCAATTGGTTACAGAGAGATTTAGAAATCATTTCATCCGTAGGTGAAAGGTTTAGGAAGAGATACTTACGTGGGGAATTACATCTCATTAATATATACGTGACTCCGTATCCCCCTGTTGATGACTATCAATTTCTAATCGATAAACCATATTATAATCAGGATAGTAATAAAACAATCATTACGACATCATTACTTGAGTCAAATCAATTATCTAGCACACTCATTGGACTAAGTGACCGACTAGGTTATCAAATTCCAATCACGTTGGAAAAGGAATATGATGAACAGGATATTAGTTCCCTCAAGCAAATTGCCATAGCTCATTCCGCTTCTAAGTTAAAAAAAGAAAAGGCAATATTTGAAAACGGTAAGCCATTTTTTACATATATTTTGTTAGTGATCCAAATTGTCGTTTTACTTGTTATGGAGTTGAACGGTGGAAGTACTAATTCATCTACACTAATTAAGTTTGGTGCGAAGTTTAATCCGTTAATTATTGAAGGTCAATGGTGGCGGTTTTTGACCCCGATTTTCATCCATATTGGTTTCTTGCATTTAATTATGAATTCAATCGCTTTATATTATATCGGACCTTTAGTTGAAAGGATTTTTGGAAATTTTCGTTTTATTTTAATTTACCTGTTCGCCGGTTTTACAGGAGTATTGGGGAGCTTTGCTTTTAGTGCTAATTTATCGGCAGGTGCAAGCGGGGCCATTTTTGGATGCTTTGGCGCGCTTCTCTATTTTGGACTTATTTATCCAAAGCTATTTTTCCGAACAATGGGAATGAATATTCTGGTGGTAATTGGTCTTAATCTTGCTTTCGGATTTTCCATGCAAGGAATCGATAATGCAGGACATATAGGAGGATTGCTTGGAGGATTTCTTGCATCCGGCATTCTCTTTTTTCCTAAAGGGAAAAAACCGCTTTTACAAACAATATTTTTGATTATCAGTTCTGCTTTAGTATTTGGTTTTCTTCAGTTAGGATATGGAGATACAATGAAAGCTGTTGATACTCATTCAAGCTTTGTATTGGCCCAAACATATGTTGAAAATGGGGATTTTGATCAGGCATATACCGTACTTAAGGACGTCCAGGATAATGGAGAGAAATCTGCTGAACTACTATTTCTGCTTTCATATGTTGAAATCAAAAAAGGAATGGAGAATGAGGCGAAAGACCATTTACTTGAAGTCATCAAAATCGATCCGAGCTTTCATGAAGCTTATTATAATTTGGCGCTTGTCAGTATAAATGAACAACAACTAGAAAAAGCAAAGGAGTATGCTGAAAAGGCATTAAAATTGAAACCGGAAAAATCGGAATACAAAAATTTGGTAAAAAAAGTAAATGCCTATTTAGCACAGCGTTCTAGTGTTGGAGAATCTTTATAAAGCGGTTAAGAATGCATCGAGGAAGATGCATTCTTTTTTTTGCTAGATACATGATTTATTCCCTTAATTTGGTATGATATCACTTGTTCTTGACCAAGATTGTTACTATGTTTGAAAATATATAGTACATAAAAGGACGAGGGGTTTCGGGTGAAAACAATAAAAAATCAAGTGAATACTAATATCGAAGAAAACATCGCCTTTTTACGATCAGAACTTGGTGTAGGAAAAAGTTTTGATGTGATTCAACTAGATGTGGTATATGCCGAACGAAAAATGACTTTATTTATGATTGACGGCCTTGTGAAGGATGACGCCCTGCATTTGTTAATGAAGTTTCTAGCTAAGGTGAAAAAGGAACAGCTTGAAACAAACGTTCTTCAAAAACTTGTGAAAACCAACATTCCATATGTTGAAATAAGTGTAGAAGCGGATTTAGATAAAGTTGTCGACACCGTCTTAGCGGGGCCAACTGCATTGGTAGTGGATGGCATCGATAAGATTATCATCATCGATGCTCGTACATATCCTGTCAGGGGTCCGGAAGAACCGGACATTGAAAGAGTGGTAAGAGGCTCCAGGGATGGTTTTGTCGAAACCATTGTTTTTAATACAGCCCTTACAAGGAGACGCGTCCGTGATCGGACCTTACGGATGAAATATCTCCAAGTGGGAAGGCGTTCAAAAACAGACGTGGTAATATGTTACATAGAAGATATCGCAAATCCAGAAATGGTAAAGGAAATTACAGAATCCATTTCAAAAATTGATACGGATGGACTCCCTATGGCTGAAAAAACCATTGAGGAATTTATTTCAGGACGTCATTGGAATCCCTATCCTGTTGTAAGATATACTGAACGCCCAGATACCGCCGCTACGCATTTGTTCGAGGGGCATGTCATTATCATGGTTGATGGATCACCAAGTGTCATGATAACTCCGACGACCTTCTGGCATCATTTGCAGCATGCAGAAGAGTACCGAAACAAACCGGTTGTAGGTGCATATTTGCGTTTTGTTCGTCATATAGCTGTTTGGGCGTCGCTTTTTTTATTACCTCTTTGGTTTTTACTAGCGATTGATCCGGAATTATTGCCAGAGCAAATAGCCTATATTGGACCAGATGATCCTGGAAAGGTACCGTTACTGCTTCAATTTATGTTAGCTGAGGTAGGTATCGATGTTTTACGGATGGCAGCTATTCACACTCCCTCATCACTAGCCACTGCATTAGGGCTTGTTGCGGCATTGATGATTGGCCAAGTTGCAGTGGAGGTTGGTTTGTTTACGAACGAGGTCATACTGTATTTGGCTATTGCAGCGATTGGAACGTTTGCTACACCAAGCTATGAGTTAAGTCTTGCAAATCGGATTGTTCGAATTGGACTACTTATTCTGACGGCCATGTTCCATGTCTATGGTTTCGTGATTGGTATAGTTCTATTTATTATTATGTTATCAAGAATGAATTCATTTGGCGTTCCATATTTATGGCCGTTTATTCCATTTAATTTTCGTGCGTTTCGTGATGTAGTGATTCGGTCACCTATCCCACTAAAAAATCGTCGACCACGTTTCTTACATCCTAAAGACCCAGACCGATAAACTGGTGAGTAAGGTTCTGCTTGAGACCCGTTCATGTTTCATTTATAATTTGAAATGAATAGGAATGTGGGGTTATACAATGAAAACTATATACGATATCCAGCAGTTCTTAAAAGGTTATGGAACATTCATTTATATTGGTGATCGATTAGCCGATCTCGAATTAATGGAAGAGGAGATAAAAGAACTCTTTTATTCAAAGCTGATTGAGAAGAATGAACTTTCAAATGCTTTGCAAATACTTAGACATGAAATACAGCTTGAAAGAGACAAGCCAGAGAGAAGAAACAGGTGATGAATTTGACTGATAAGTGGGTTGTAGGTGTTGATTTAGGCGGGACCACCACGAAGCTTGCATTAGTTGACTTCATTGGTGACATTATTTGTAAATGGGAAATTCCAACTGATGTTTCAAACTCAGGAAAAAATATTACCCAAAATATTGCCCATTCAATTAATCACAAAATCTCAGAGTTAGGAAAATCAAAATCTGATATTTTGGGGATTGGTATGGGCGCTCCAGGTCCAGTTGATTTAGAAACAGGTATCATTTATGGGGCAGTAAATCTTGGATGGAAAACTGAGTTTCCTCTCCAGCGAGAATTAGAGGCTGTTACTGCTTTGCCTGTTGTCATTGACAATGATGCCAACTGTGCTGCATTAGGGGAAATGTGGAAAGGGGCCGGAAGTGGGGCTAAAGACCTTGTTTGCATAACCCTCGGAACCGGTGTTGGTGGCGGAGTGATCACGAATGGTGATATTG
>CAURFY010000032.1:0-13133 GCA_963524115.1 uncultured Bacillus sp. | reverse complement strand
GTGTTGATTCTACCCAGAAAATTGCTAAAACCCTTGCAAATGACAATGCACCTGAAGGCACGATTGTTATCGCTGAAGAACAGCTGTTAGGAAGAGGGCGAATGGACCGAATTTGGCATTCACCTAAATATACGGGTGTTTGGATGAGCATGATATTACGTCCAAATATTCCATTGCCAAAGGCTCCTCAATTAACATTAATTACAGCTGTTGCAGTTGTCCAAGCGATTGAAGAAATAACCAGTTTGTCTCCACAAATAAAATGGCCAAATGACTTATTAATAAATGGGAAAAAAATAACGGGTATATTAACAGAACTACAAGCTGAAGCAGATCGAATTTTTGCGATTATTATTGGAGTTGGTATTAATGTTAATCAAAAAATAATTGATTATCCCGAAGAGTTACAAGAGATTGCTACATCGCTTGCAATTGAAGAAGGTGAAACAATCTCCAGGGCAAAATTAATCAGAGCAGTTCTATCAAATTTCGAAAGACTGTATTTATTGTATTTAGATAAAGGCTTCACACCAATAAAAATATTATGGGAAAGTTATGCAATAAGTATTGGAAAAAAAATTATTGCTAGAACTTTAACCGAAAATATCCATGGTAAGGCAATTGGGATTACGGATGACGGTGTTCTCATCATTGAAGATGAAAGTGGAACTAATCATTTTGTCTATTCGGCAGATATTGAAATTCCTGATGCGGAATAATAGTAATTTATAGCATAAAGTGACAAATATCTGTTATAATCTTTTTTGGGCAGTATCAAATATGAACTGCACCTGATTTATCAAATTTTAATAATAGGTATCTGCCTAGATCCTAAAAGGGACCAGGACAGAGGGATAAAACAAACATACACTAAAAAAACAAAATCCTTCTGCCAAATGAAGGGTTTTTTGTGTTTTGTCTCCTCTTTCTTAAGAAACGGAGGAAAGATGATGAAGCAAACAACGAACTTTTTAAAAATGAAAGAAAACAATGAAAAAATTGTTATGCTCACAGCGTATGACTACCCATCTGCTAAACTAGCAGAGCAATCAGATGTTGATATGATTCTTGTTGGAGATTCACTAGGAATGGTTGTTTTGGGTTATGATTCTACTGTTCCCGTTACGATGGAGGACATGATCCACCATACAAAAGCTGTTAAACGAGGAGCAACAGACACATTTATTGTCGTTGATATGCCATTTATGAGTTACCATTTATCAAAAAGAGATACTCTTTTAAACGGTGCTAGACTCATCCAGGAAACGGGAGCACATGCAGTTAAGATTGAAGGTGCAGATGACGTCATCGATAGTATTAGGTCTCTTACTCAGGCGGGAATTCCAGTGGTTGCTCATCTTGGCTTAACCCCACAATCGGTTGGAATTCTTGGTGGATATAAAGTGCAAGGAAAAAGTGCGAAGGCGGCTCAAAAGTTAATGAATGATGCCTTACAATGTCAGGAAGCAGGGGCATTTGCGGTCGTGTTAGAGTGTGTTCCAAAACAATTGGCGAAAGAAATCCAAAGTCATTTGGAGATTCCTACAATTGGTATTGGCGCTGGAATTAATTGTGATGGACAAGTTCTAGTATTTCATGATGTAATCAAATATGGCGTGAGTCGTGCACCAAAGTTTGTAAAACAATATGTTGATAGTAATGAGTTAATTTCATCAGGATTGACCTCATATGTTTCCGAGGTGAGAGAAGGGATTTTTCCCTCGGAGCAGCACAGTTTTTCCATGAAGGAAGAGGAATTGGTAGGCTTATATGGAGGTAAATCATGAAAATATATACTAAAATAAATGAACTACAAGAAGAAATCCTTAATCAAAAAGGTGCAGGCAAATCGATTGGATTTGTTCCTACAATGGGCTATTTACATGAAGGACATGCTTCATTAATGCAAAAGGCAAGAATAGAGAATGATTTGGTAGTCGTGAGTATTTTTGTAAACCCACTACAATTCGGTCCAAAAGAAGATCTAGCCTCTTATCCGCGTGATTTTGAGCGTGATCAACAGGTTGCAGAGAACAACAAAGTGGATTATGTTTTTTATCCTGATGTTAAAGAAATGTATCCGAATGAACCATCTGTTACCGTTACTGTAAAAGACCGTACTGATGTTTTATGTGGGAAGTCCCGTCCGGGGCATTTTGACGGGGTTGCTACAGTTTTGACAAAATTGTTCCATATCACTTTACCAAATCGAGTGTATTTTGGATTGAAGGATGCACAACAGGTTGCCGTAATTGATAGTTTAATAAATGATTTTAATTTTCCAATTGAAATAGTTCCAGTCCCGACCGTAAGAGAAGAGGATGGACTAGCTAAGAGTTCGCGGAATATTAATTTGCTTCCGGATGAACGCAATCAGGCACCAAAGATTTATAAAGGACTGAAGCTTGCAGAACAAGCCGTATGTGCCGGAGAAAAGGATCCAAGTAAAATCATCACATTAGTGACAGCTTATCTTAACACGAACATTGAGGGAACGATTGATTATCTGGAGTTATATTCTTACCCGAACTTACAGGCAGTCAATCAAATTAAGGGGAAAATAATCATTGCGGTCGCCGTTAAATTTAACAAAGTTCGATTAATAGATAACTTGATTATTGAAATAAATTAATTAGTTACACAAGGGGGAAAATCATGTTTCGCACAATGATGAATGCAAAAATCCATCGTGCTCGTGTTACCGAGGCAAATTTAAATTATGTTGGAAGTATTACGATCGATGAGGAAATTATTGAAGCTGTGGGTATGGTCGCAAATGAAAAGGTGCAAATTGTCAACAATAATAATGGTGCTAGATTTGAAACCTATATCATACCAGGCAAAAGAGGAAGCGGTGTTGTTTGTTTAAACGGTGCTGCAGCACGTCTTGTACATGAAGATGATGTGGTGATCATCATTTCCTATTGCTTAGTTTCAGAAGAGAAGGTTGCTAGCCATAAGCCAAAAGTAGCGATTATGGATGAATACAATCAAATAAAAGAGCTAATCAGAGCAGAACCTGAAGCAACCGTTATGTAGCCCCCAACTTCGGGGGTTTTTTTCGTTTGATGCTATTAATTTAAGTTAATAAACCGCATAAGGAAACCATCTTTGTGGAAGAAAAGTAATAGATCCTCTTTTGCTTTTTCTGTTTTTGTGTTACCGTTTGTTTGAATGAAGGTAAGAGGTGTTTTACTTGAACAACAAATATGTTGTGATCGATATAGAAACCACAGGTAATTCCCCTAAACGGGGGGACAAAATAATTCAATTTGCCGCGGTGGTCATTAATAATGGGAAAATAACTGAACAGTTTTCTTCATTGGTGAACCCACAACAAAATATTCCTGCCTTTATCGAGGAATTAACAGGCATAAATGATGAAATGGTGAAAAATGCTCCATTGTTCTCTGAGATAGGTGAAACAGTAGCGAAAATGCTAGAAGATGCCTATTTTGTCGCCCATAATGTTCTATTTGACTTGTCTTTTCTTCAAGAAGAACTTCTTGGTTCTGGATGCGTTGGTTTTTTTGGTCCTATCCTTGATACCGTAGAGTTGGCAAGAATTCTTTTTCCTACATCAGATAGCTATAAGCTGAATGATTTGGCGATGCAGGAAGGATTAAACCATGAACGGCCCCATCAAGCAGACAGTGACGCATATGTAACGGCAGAATTACTACTTAACTTTTTGAACCGTTTAGAAAAGCTCCCACTAAAAACACTCCTCCAACTTTCAAAACTGTCAGGTGGATTAAAGAGTGATATTCACCTACTTTTGGATGATCTCGTCCTGAACAAAGGACGAAGAATAGAAGAAATTCATCCTGATCTGGAGATTTATCGGGGGCTTGCATTTAGGAGGAGAATTCAGGAGGTTGAAAAGGAATGGGATTTTTCAATATCCTATCCAACCTCTGAGTTAGAAAAAGAAAAAATGTTAAACCAAGTTTTTCCTGCCTATGAAAAGCGTGATGGCCAATTTATCATGATGGATACTATTTTTGATTCCCTACAAAAGCAACAGCATGCCCTAATTGAAGCTGGAACGGGAGTAGGAAAAACTTTAGCCTACCTTATACCTGCTGTCCTATTTTCCAAACAGTCCGGAAAACCAGTAGTTGTTAGTACTTTTACGACCCAATTGCAACAGCAATTGATGGCAAAAGATATCCCGTTGTTGAAAAGAATGTTTCCCTCTACCATTAAGACAAGTATTTTAAAAGGAAGAGGGCATTACATAAGTTTGGCAAAATTTGAACAATCCTTAGGTGAAGAAGATGATAATTACGATACCACTTTAACAAAAATGCAAATACTAGTTTGGCTAACAGAAACTGAAACAGGTGACAGCGACGAGCTAAACTTATCAAGTGGTGGTTTAATTTATTGGAACAAAATTAATCATGATCATACCGAATTTTTACACGGAGAAGATTGGTTAGATTATGATTTTTATCATATTGCTCGGAAGAAGGCAAGTTATGCTGATTTGGTAATTACCAACCATTCCCTGCTTCTTTCAGATCTTGTGTCAGACCAAGCCATTCTACCCGAATATGATTATGCTGTTTTAGATGAAGGGCACCATTTTGAAAAAGCATCCGGAAAATATTTTGGGTTAACAATCGATTATCTAAGCATTCGTCTCCTGATTGGGCAACTCGGTTTATATGAGCAAAAGCAGTTGTTTTATCGACTTGAAAACCTACTTGGTGGAAGGATGGCCATGGGGAATTCCATTCGTACGGATGATGTCAATAAGTCAGTTGCTGATTTAATTTATGGGATGGATGAATTATTTAAAATTGTTTCGATTTTTGGACGAAGTAAAGCAAATAAAAAGTCTCCTTCTTTTAACAGAGTTTCCCTCAGAATAAAAAGGGATGAGAATGGCAGAGAATGGAATGCACTAGTAACGGAGGCTGAACGGTTCTTCTTCCACCTAAGAGATACGATTGATTTTCTAAAAGAACGATTAATGCTCGTTAATAAGGCAAAATTAACTTTATCAGAGGACCAAAAAGCATTTTTAGAGGAAATATCCTCAGTTGTGGCTGAGCTTTCTGAACTACGTCAACATTTAAAAGACATTTTTCTATCTCCAAAGGAAAATTATGTTAGGTGGATTGAAATTGATTTACGCTCAGTGCAAAATTCAACCACTGTTTTTGCGCATCCAGTGGAAGTGGCCCCTTTTTTACAAAAACATTTTTTTAATAAAAAGAAAAGTATTATCGTTACTTCAGCAACCTTGACTGTGAAAAATTCATTTCAATATATCATGAATGAATTAGGGATACCGCCTTATAGCTACCAACAAAGTGTGATTGCTTCACCATTTCAATATGAAAAGCAAGTCCAATTGATCATACCTGAAGATTTACCTGAAATTAATACTGTTCCACAAGAGGAATATGTGGCAGCTATTTCTGAACATATTATCTCCATTGCTGAAGCTACTAAGGGTAGGATGCTGATTCTATTTACATCCCATGAAATGTTGAAAGCCACGTATGACTTAATAAGAGATAGCGGTTTTCTGGGTGATTTTGCTATTATGGCACAAGGTATCACAAGCGGTAGTAGAACGAGGTTAACAAGAAATTTTCAACGGTTTGACAAGGCAATCCTGCTAGGGACAAGTAGTTTTTGGGAAGGTGTAGATATTCCAGGGGAAGATCTTTCCTGTCTAATTATTGTCCGGTTACCATTTTCACCACCTGACGAACCAATTACTGCGGCAAAGTGTGAAATCATTAACCAGCGGGGAGGGAATCCCTTTTCAGAATATAGCTTACCTGAGGCTGTGTTACGTTTTAAACAAGGTTTCGGAAGACTGATACGAACCAAATCAGATAAGGGAATCATTATTGTTTTTGATCGGCGAATTGTCACAACAAAATATGGGAGGGCATTTCTTCAATCCATTCCCAAGATTTCTATTAAAAAGCAAAAAATAGAAGAAATTGTAGAAACCATTCACGATTGGCTTCAATGAAAAATTCAGAAATAATTTCCGAAAATAGGAAAAATACTTCCGATAAGAAAAAGAGCTGCGCTTGGACCAACAGCGCAGCCAAAAAATATGTGTGGACTAAAAAAATTTTATTGGAATTAGCGTAAAAGATAAACTTCTGAAGTCATACACTGCTATAATATGTTAGAATCTTAATATTATTGTACCCAATTTGGGCAACAGTATGATTGGCATATATTAGTGGACATTAATAGGTAAGACTATATGTTTGGCCAAGCGATGGACAAGGAAGCTCAAAATAAAGCGATTTTTACTATATATCGTACATAAAGAAGTGATAAATTATGAAAAAATGGATTTTTACTGGAATAGGAATTGTAGTGTTAATAATTGTCTTATTTTCTATAGTTTACTGGCGTGCATTAAACCCGCTAAAATCAGCAGAAGAAAAGGCAATAGCAGCAGCAAATAAAAAAGTAAAACTCGTTGAGATTCAAGATGTACAAATATACAATGGCAATGAGACTTATTATGTGTTAAAAGGGATAAATCAACAGAAGCAAAAAGTCATAGTTTGGGTATCAGCAAAGAATGGGGATGTATCTGTTAAAAAAGCTAAAGATGGAATCACACAACAACAGGCTGTCTCCAAGTTACTTCAAGAAGAAGACCCACAGGAAATCATTTCTGTGAAATTAGCTATGATTAAAAAACAACAATGTTGGGAAATTTATTACCTTTCACATAATAATCTGATAAATTATTATTATGTTGATTTTGAAACAGGAGAATGGCTTCGAAAAATCGAGAACATGTAAAACGAAAAGCGGAAGCGCCTTGACCAGGGGCGACAGGCATAAGACGAGCCGGCGAGAAGGTTGTACTTAAACCTTCTTGACGGAATGGCTGTAGACCTGCGAGCCCCTAGGCGCTGGAGCTAGACAAAACGAAAAGCGGAGACACTTATCAAAATTTTATACTTATTTATACTTAAAAAGGAGTGCTAGGAGAATGGAGATTCAATTAGCAAAAAGGGTCAAATCACTAACACCATCAACGACTCTTGCTATTACAGCTAAAGCCAAAGAATTAAAATCACAAGGACATGATGTTATCGGATTGGGTGCTGGGGAACCAGACTTTAATACCCCTCAACATATTATCGATGCAGCTGTTGTATCGATGAATGAAGGGCATACAAAATACACTCCAGCCGCGGGGTTGCAGGGATTAAAAGAAGAAATTGTAAAAAAATTCAAAAGAGATCAAGGACTTGATTATGCTCCTAACGAGATTATCGTTGGTTGTGGGGCAAAACATTCTCTTTATACATTGTTTCAGGTTTTATTGGATGATGGGGACGAAGTGATCATACCTACTCCGTATTGGGTAAGCTATCCTGAGCAAGTAAAATTGGCGGGTGGAGTTCCAGTTTATGTTGAAGGTTCAGAGGAGAACAATTATAAAATAACTCCGGAACATTTGAAGCAAGTCATTACTGAAAAAACAAAAGCAGTCATCATTAACTCCCCGAGCAATCCGACTGGGATGTTGTATAGTGAAGCTGAATTAGCGGCAATTGGTGAAGTTTGCTTGCAAAAGAATATCCTAATCGTCTCTGATGAAATATATGAAAAGCTTATTTATGGTGAAAATAAGCATGTGTCTATAGCGCAAATTTCACCGGAGTTGAGAAAGCAAACAATCATTATTAATGGAGTATCAAAATCGCACTCTATGACTGGTTGGAGAATAGGCTATGCAGCGGGAGATAAAGAAATCATTAAAGCAATGACTAACTTAGCAAGTCATAGCACTTCAAATCCAACAACAACGGCTCAATATGGAGCCATTGCTGCATACTCAGGTCCACAAGAGCCTGTTGAAGAGATGCGTAAAGCTTTTGAAAACCGCCTAAATCAGATTTATAGCAAGTTAATCGAAATCCCAGGAGTAACCTGTATTAAACCACAGGGTGCGTTCTATTTGTTCCCAAATGTTAAAAAGGCTGCTGAGCTTACTGGCTTCGCCTCTGTGGATGAGTTTTCTGCTGCCTTACTAGAAGATGCGATGGTAGCAGTCGTTCCAGGATCAGGCTTTGGGGCGCCGGACAACCTACGTCTTTCCTATGCCACTTCATTAGAACTATTAGAAGCGGCAATTGAGCGAATTCACCAGTTTGTTAACAGTAAAATAAAATAAATAGTTCATAGTAAGGAGCCAGAATTTTCTGGCTCCTTTTAAGTATATTCTCCACATTAATGTATATTGATTATGATAGATGGAAAAAGGTATAATGATACTCGAATACATATTCCGATTCTCGTAATGTTTTTTTGGAGGGACATAATTGTGATTAAGACGACCATTTCAGACGTAAAAAAATACGTCGATCAAGAGGTAAAAATAGGTGTCTGGTTAGCTAACAAACGATCAAGTGGAAAAATTGCCTTTTTACAGCTTCGCGACGGCACTGGTTTTATCCAAGGTGTTGTTGTGAAAAGTGAAGTACCTGAAGAAGTGTTTCAACAAGCAAAATCGTTAACTCAGGAAACGTCTTTATATGTAATCGGTAAGGTTCAAAGAGACGAGCGTTCCGCTTTTGGTTTTGAATTACAAATTAGTGGGATTGAGGTCATTAGCCCTGCTGTTGATTATCCGATTACACCAAAGGAACATGGTACAGAATTCTTAATGGATAACCGCCATTTATGGCTTCGGTCACGGCGGCAGCATGCAGTCATGAAAATTCGTAATGAAATTATCAGAGCGACATACGAATTTTTTAATGAACAAGGTTTTACGAAGGTAGACCCACCTATTCTTACCGGAAGTGCACCAGAAGGGACTACCGAATTATTTGCAACGAAATATTTTGACGAAGATGCGTATCTGTCACAAAGTGGACAGCTTTATATGGAAGCGGCTGCGATGGCACTTGGAAAGGTTTTTTCATTTGGCCCAACATTCCGCGCCGAAAAATCAAAAACTCGTCGCCATCTTATTGAATTTTGGATGATTGAGCCGGAGATGGCTTTTTGTGAATTTGAAGAAAATCTTAATGTTCAAGAACAATATGTTTCACATATTGTTCAATCAGTTTTAAAAAATTGCCCGATTGAATTATCAACACTTGGACGCGATATAAGTAAACTCGAAAAAATCAAGGCCCCATTCCCAAGAATTACTTATGATGAGGCAGTGAAATTTTTACAGGAAAAAGGGTTTGATGATATTGTTTGGGGAGATGACTTTGGTGCTCCGCACGAAACAGCTATTGCTGAAAGCTATGATAAACCAGTTTTTATCACGAACTATCCAACTTCGCTAAAACCATTTTATATGCAACCGCACCCTGAACGGGATGACGTCGTACTTTGTGCGGATTTAATTGCGCCTGAAGGGTACGGAGAAATTATTGGCGGCTCACAGCGTGTTCATGATTTTGAATTGTTAAAGAAACGAATGGATGAACATCACTTAAGTTCTGATACGTATAAGTGGTATTTAGAGCTTCGTCAATATGGGTCTGTACCGCATTCCGGCTTCGGTTTGGGACTTGAAAGTACGGTAGCCTGGATTAGTGGAGTGGAACATGTCCGTGAGACAATACCGTTCCCACGCCTTTTGAATCGCTTATATCCATAATAAATAGCTCAACAACCTAAAAAGCAGAGGCGACTTAGTAATGAGTTTGCCGCTGCTTTCCTTTTTTTTGCTCCAATAGTTTAGGATAAAATTTTGGAAGCAGCCAAGCGAGTCTTACTTGGTTTCATTGTTCATGCTATACTAATGAAGAGGTGTCTCCTAATGAACAATTCTAATATGGTAGCTTGGCTTAAGAACGGAAATATTACCATACCACAAGCTTTGCTTACTCAATATAAACAAATGGGCTTAACAGAACAAGAATTTGTGTTAATTTTACATGTTTTTTCTTTTTTAGAAAAAGGCAATCATTTCCCGACATTATCGGAGCTATCTGACCGAATGACGATTGATTGCACGAATACGCTTAGAAGATTGGTTCAAAGAGGATTTATCAATATAATTGAAGGCTTTTCTGAGGAAGGAATTCGATTTGAACAATATTCATTGGACACTTTATGGGAAAAGTTAATTGACCAATTATCTGCGCAATCAAATATTCAAGAAACGAAAGACAATCAACAACAAGAAACCGATTTATACACTTGTTTTGAACAAGAATTTGGTAGGCCATTATCCCCATTTGAGTGTGAATCACTTGGTATGTGGCTTGATGACGATCACCACGAGCCCATCATTATTAAAGCGGCACTTCGTGAGGCTGTTATTTCTGGAAAATTAAACTTCCGATATATTGATCGAATTTTATTTGAGTGGAAGAAAAATGGTATTAAAACCATTGAACAAGCGAAAAGTTACGGAAGAAAATTCAGGCAACACCAAGTTTCGAAGCAAAAAGAGGAAACTGGATCGAAACCGTCCACCGTACCTTTTTATAATTGGCTTGAGAAATAGGAAGTAGGTATTCAAAGTGCGAGAGAAGCCTATTCTCTCGCTTTTGTTTTGGTTTTTCAGTTTAAAATAAGGTGTGAGTCCATGTTAAATAAACAACAGATTCGATATTCATTAGATAAAATGGGCGAGATGTTTCCGGATGCCCATTGTGAGTTAATCCATTCGAACCCTTTTGAATTAGTCATTGCGGTTGCTCTTTCAGCGCAATGTACGGACGCCCTCGTTAACAAAGTGACAAAGAATCTTTTTCAAAAGTATAAAAAACCTGAGGATTATTTGAAGGTAACACTCGATGAACTCCAGCAAGATATTCGCTCAATTGGCTTATTTCGTAACAAAGCCAAAAATATTCACAATTTGTTTAAAATGCTGCTATAAGAATATGGTGGAATAGTACCTAAGAGCCAAGATGAATTAATGCGGCTGCCAGGTGTAGGGAGGAAAACAGCTAATGTTGTTGCCTCTGTCGCTTATGGAGTTCCAGCGATTGCCGTCGATACCCATGTGGAGAGGGTAAGCAAACGATTGGGCTATTGCCGCTGGAAAGATTCTGTACTAGAAGTGGAAAAGACTTTAATGAAAATAATTCCAAAAGAAGAATGGTCTGTTACCCATCATCGTTTGATTTTTTTCGGGAGATATCATTGCAAAGCACAAAACCCCCAATGTAAAGTTTGTCCGCTTTTGGATATGTGCAGAGAAGGGCAAAAAAGAATGAAGAAAGAAGAGTCTAAATGAGTAAAGTATCTATTCCTAAAGAGCTGTTTGATCCTTTTTTCTTTTCCGATGAAGAAATTGAGCTTTCTTTGGATTCACCCGATCTATTTGAACCACATTTTCCCTTTATTCATGAAATCGCCTATTTTTCAGGGATTCCTACTGTTAAACCTTGGAAGGCAGCCGAAAAGGTTATTCCCGAACTAATGAAAGCTTGGAATGCACTCCAAATAGATATAAACGGTTTGTTTGAACGCCGGGATAATCGTGGAACGCTTTTACCAATGAAACAGGGCATTGCCTACTTAATTGAATTTGTGTTTTGGACGAATGGACTTCCTGCTCAGAAGATTCCTGGCTTTAACTTCAATTCGCTTCAATTAAAGCCGGTTAATTTTTCGGAACGATTTTCATTTTTATTACAAAGACCAAATATTTATCCATCGTTTATTCAGTTAATGGAATTAATGGAAGAACAACAAAAGCAGTATTCTAAATATTTAGCGATAAAAACGCTCAGAGAATAAAAAAACTCTGAGCGTTTCATTTTTATTAGATTATTCAGCATTACGGTCAGTTAATTGAAAAAGTTCATCTTATTTTGTTTATAAACCCATCTTTCGAGGGATAATAAACGATTTTTGAAGTTATATGATCAATTTTCGGGCTCTTTATTATTGTCTTTTGTTACTAATTCCCGTGGCAGGGGGGACTATTCCAGATGGGGGTGAGCCTGTCCCTTGGTTATTAGTCCCTGATGTGGTTCCACCTTGATTGGAACCTGTCCCAGGTGTTGTGGTTGATCCATTATTCCCTTGAACACCATCAGTACTCTGCCCATTTTGATCGTCAGTTTGATTATTGCCGTTATTGTTGTCTACCGCTTTCTCTGGTATGACAATTGATACTGAGATAGGGTCACTTCGTTGTTGATCACGTAGTGCTGTAACATTAAACTTATACATACCACCTGGTACTGGGTTGGCAACATTCAAGCCTTTATTAGCAGTAGTCGTAAGATTTTGTTCTGCTCCTCCATTTAAAGAAACGTTAACCTCATATTGAACACCTTCACTACCATCCTGTGGATAATCCCATGTTAACAGGATTTGATTTGCTGTTTGATCATACTTCGCATTCATACTAACAGGGCTAGCAAGTTTATTGTATTTTTTTGATACTTCTTTTGGCTCACTACCCTTAACAGCATACTCATAAATGATATTATCTTTAGGGGTGTAATCACTTGCAAGCTGTGTAGTCCCTTTTTCAATTGCCACCTTTTGAACAGTTTTTGGAACTGTAAAATCTGGTGTTTTAATATCTTTTGATACATATGTCATTAAACTTTTGAATAGCTTTTGGGCAATTTTTTGGTTATCTCCAGCTGGAATGTAATTTTTTTGCTCTTTATAACCCGTCCAAATAGCTGCGGTGTAGTTCGTTGTATAACCCGCAAACCAGGCATCAGGTACAGCCGTTGAAGGGATCCCGTGTGCTGTTCTATATTCCTTATCATAGTTGGTTGTTCCAGTTTTACCAGCTACCTGTATGCCAGGAACTGCAGCAAGTTTCCCTGTGCCGTAAGATTCACTCACAACACTTTTCAGCATGTCGGTAATCATAAAAGCTGTATAGTCTTTCATGACCACTTTAGATTCAGGAGCCGTTTTGATTTTTGTACCATCTCGGAGCTCGATTTCTTTAACTGCATAGGGCTCTGTATAGATTCCATTATTACCAAATGCACTATATGCTCCGGCCATTTGCGTTGGGGAGACCCCTGGGTCTAGACCACCAATCGCATATGATTCATAAATCTCAGGTAAAGGAATTCCCAATCCTTCGGCAAAGGTTTTTGCTTTATTAAGACCAACCTTTTGAAGAGTTTGGATCGCAGGAATGTTTCGAGACATCCCAAGCGCAACCCGCA
>CAURFY010000031.1:0-13261 GCA_963524115.1 uncultured Bacillus sp. | reverse complement strand
GAAATGACGGTTGCTCAACTCCAAGACCTTGATACGACTGGTTCAAAGGAGGACGAGCAGGAGCAACAAACCCAGATTAATGCCAGTGAAAAACAAAAAGTGGAAACCTCCGGTTCAGCAAGCATGGAACAAACACAGACTGCGACTGTCGACAGTTATTTTGTAGATACATTAATGGAAATTGCCCAAATAGGAGTTACCGTTACAACTAGAAATTACATTGAAGTAGTTAAAAATACAACGAATGACGTCGTTAAATTTTTCCAAGAAATAATGGTGAATGATAAGTTAGTAGATAGAATTGATCGGGAAATGGCATTAGATGTTAAGGACGTTCATGGTTCATTTCAATATTTTGAAAAGGATTATGAATGGGGTAAATTAGTGGTTAAAAATTCGGCTCTCCTATTCCTCAATGGGCCTTTAGAAAGCTACACCACTATTTTAAAAAGTAACCTTTCTCTTGTATTTGGGGCGGAGCTGTTTGGAACTCCAGCTCAAAAGCCAGATGATGATGGAACACCACCAGATAGCGATAATGGAGAGGATCCTGTCACACCACCAACTGAAGATGGAAATCATGGAGATGATCCTTCCACACCGCCTTCAGGAGAAAATGAAGGAACATCATCAGAAGGTAATAATGGGGAAGAACCTGTTACACCTGCTCCAGAAGTAAGTAATGGAGATCCTGCTATTGCAACCCAAGTTCATACTGAAAGTCCAGTAACTCTGATTTCTTTTAAAAATAAAGAAATTAAACCGACTAAAGAAAAAGAAGCTACCGAAGGAAATCAGCTACCAAACACAGGTTCAAATAACTATAATTATCTACTCTTTGGAGTTTTGTTGGTAGCACTAAGTTCAGTAGTACTTTTAAAAAGAAGGCTGTGTTAAAACTCAATGTTGATTTTTGCACAATGTTGATTGGAGTGGAAGGCGCGAGACTCCTGCGGGAGCAGCGGGACAGGTGAGACCCCACAGGCGCTTTAGCGCCGAGGAGGCTCACCGCCCGCCCCGCGGAAAGCGAAGCGCCTGGAACGGAAATCAACATTCTAGTTTAACAGAGCCAAAAAGAAAAAGAACTTAATCCAAAATAGTTAAAAGGGGCTAAATGTTGATTCTGTCAGCATTTAGTCCTTTTTTGAATCAGGGTAAGGATTTAAGCGTTCTCCATGAGAAACGACAAAAGCGGTAAATGATGCGTATGGCCTATTAAAATTCCTGTAGTTGTTCTTTATTAAGAAAAAAACAACCTAATTACCTATTCTCCAAATATTCAAAATAATTGTATAATGAGTGCGGGATTTGAATTCCAAAAAAAGAGATGGCGGAGGTAGATAATAAGTATGGTGCAAAATTACAAGCAGGTAAAAAATGTACTTAACTGGAAAAAAATTATCGCAACAGGAGCAATTGTGGGGACATTACTCACTTCAACATCTGCATTTGCTGCAAAGGGTGTTGACCAAAGTCATAAGTCAGTTATCTCTGAATCAAAGAGCCACGTTGGTACTGGTTTATTAATCGGACAATTGCAACCAACTGGTGGTTCTATTGCTCAACACCAAAGCGCTCTTTTTGCAAACAAATCAGACCAGAAACAAGTTAGTGTTATTAAAACAGGCCAAACGGGAATCGCAGCTGGCGCGCTAATCGGCCAATTACAAAGTGCTGGAACCCAAACTTCACAAGATCAAAGTGTTGTTGGCAAAAAGAATGATCAAAAACAAAAAACAATCGTTATCGGTTCACAGGTCGGTGTAGGAATTGGCGCGTTGATTGGTCAAGCACAAAACTCCGATAATGCAGGTGAACAAATTCAAGGCGCAGTTGGTAGATCAAATGATCAAGGCCAAAATGCGAAAAATAATACAGATCAAGCTGCAGTTGGTCTAGGTGCACTTATTGGTCAAATTCAAACATCTGGAAATGAAAATGGTCAAGGTCAATCCACTCGTGGAGTTGGTAATGATCAAAGCCAAGGTATCAACAATGACACTGAACAAGGAAGCCTTGGATTAGGCCTATTAATCGGCCAACTTCAAGTTTCTGGTAATCAAAATGGCCAAAGTGCTGATTCACTTGGCTTGTTCAACAATCAAAATCAAGATATTAACAATGATACAAACCAAAGCCAATTGGGATTAGGTTTATTAATAGGTCAAGGTCAGGTATCTGGAAACGGCACAGGTCAAGTTTCACAAGCAACAGGTATTGGCAATGACACGAATCAAGATGTTGTAAACAATGCTGATCAAACACAAATTGGTCTTGGTTTGTTAGTAGGACAATTACAATCTTCAACTAATGGCTCTAGCCAAGGTGCAGAAGCAACTGGCATATTAAATGATGTAAATCAAGGAGTAGACAACAATTCTAACCAAACTCAAATTGGAATTTTGGGTGCGCTACAAACTCAGGCTTCTGTAAATGGTTCAGTTCAAGGTGGAACTGCAGCAGGCTTTAGCAGTGAAGCTAACCAAACTGTAGACACGAATACTGACCAAACTCAATTAGGTGCACTTGGTGCTGATCAATCTCAAGCATCTACAAATGCAGCTGAACAGGGAGCTGTAGCTGCTGGATTCGTAAATGAGGCTAATCAAAATGCTTCCAGCGACACTGAGCAAACTCAAGTGGGTGGACTTTTAGCAGAACAAAGTCAAGGATCTGCTAACGATTCTTTACAATTAGCAGTTGCTGAAGGTGCATTCAACGAGACTAATCAAGACGTATATAGTGGAACTGAACAAACTCAAGTAGGTGGCCTTGGTGTTGATCAAGAGCAATCTTCTGAAAATAACAGTGCACAAGGTGCAACAGCAGTTGGCATAGCTAACGATGTTGACCAAGTTGCTGTTGACTGCAATACTCAAGATCAAGTTGCATTACTTGGTGCTGACCAAGCTCAAAACGTGGATAATGCGTCTACTCAAGTTGGTACAGCTGTAGGTCTAGGTAATGAAGTTGACCAAACTGTTGTCAATTCTACTGTTCAAACTCAAGCTGGAGTAGGTCCAGTGGATCAAGCTCAAGATTCTTCATCCACAACTTCACAAAGCGCTACTGCAATCGGCGTTGGTAATGAAGTTGAACAAGGTGCTGCAAACGAGGTTGTTCAATCTCAAGTTGGTGCTGGCAATGCCAATCAAACTCAAACCGCAACAAGTACTACATCCCAAACAGCTTTTGCAATTGGTGCAGGCATTCACCAAAACCAATCTTCTAGCTTTACGGTTGTTCAAGGACAATCAGCTAACTAATATAGCTTAAACACTTCAGCTCCATCTGGTTTCTTGCTGGATGGGGCTTTTTATTGAAATTTTACAAACAAGGATAATATAAAGACTCTTTCCTTTCAAGAACGAGGCTTTGACTAACAAATCAGTGCATGTCACTATTTTTTTGTCAATCATCCCATTAATTTATTAGGAGGATTTACAGTATGTTCAAAAAAAAGGTTGGATCTTTTATCGTAGTTTCCGCGTTATGTGCGGGTTTAGGACTAGGAGTTGCAGCTGATAAGGCGGAAGCGGCTTCATGGAATAACTCTTCCATTTCTCAAAATCAAGCAGGAAGTGGTTGGTCAAGCTTCTATAAAAACCAAACCAGCCAAAACAACCAAACACAAAACTCAGTCAGTGGCGTTAAGGGTGCTGGTGTGGGACAAACCTCTTTTGTTTCGGGTAATCAGGTTCAAGCAGGTACATCTACAGGCGCTGCTACAGCATCCCAAACACAAGATACGACTGTAGATGTTGGAGATAATCTTAACGGAAATCCACAAACAACTACAGGTACTGGTTCTTTAGTGCAGGATACAACTACAACTGGTCCTACTAAACTAGTCCAAAAACAAAGCAGTATTAACGCAACTTTCCATTTCCAAGGATCAATCGAAGGTGGACCATCCCTACAACAGCAAATCAATCAAAACCATAGCTTCCAATTCTCAACTGCAGTATCAAAATAGTCATACGAGTCACTATTCATAAATTACCGAATGTTTAATGGAGGAAACAACCCAACCGAACATTTCAAAGTGGGTTGTTTTTCTTTCCTTTATCAAATTAGTTAAAGTTCAAAGAAAATAATATTTTAATAGTTTAAATAAAATAAGTGCGATTGCCTACCAATCTAGCTTATAAAAAGGAGGAATAGTTTTGAAGCTTAGAAGATTATCGATATTATTTACGTTCATACTAGTTTTGAGCACTGTTTTTGCTAGAGTGTCATTTGCAGAATCTACACCCACGACGCCAGTACAGGACAAAAATCTAAATGTTGTCGCACTAGGAGATTCGATTACTTTTGGATACCCACCGCCTTCCACAACAGGTTTTCCTGATCATATTACAGGTGCTTGTAATGTGACGAAATTTGGAGGTAGCGGAGCAACATCGACAGATCTGTTAGCTGCGATTAGTAATGATCTTGTTAATTTCTCTCTCAAAATTAAGAAAGCTGATGTGGTTACTGTAAATATAGGAAGCAATGATTTTATTGGAGCAACAGGTTTGGATAAGCTTTTTGCAGCATTGCAGCCAATTGTTAAGGACCCAGCAACACTACAAGCTGCTATAGCTTCTGGTGAATTAGATCAGGTTATCGCTGAAAATCCTCTCACAAATCTGACTGAAGCTCAAGGTTTACAATATGGTTCTACCTTAACAACGATTGTGACTATGATTAAAACTCAAAATCCAAATGTACCTATTATCCTTTATAATCTTTACAATCCTATCGTTTTGAATCCCGCTTTAGGTGATGAGCTAAATGCTAAACTAGGTTTATTACATAGTTTTGTTGAAGCACAACTTCCAAGTGTTAATGCAGTTATCAATGGGGTTGGGAATAGTACGGGTGCCCACATCGCAGATGCTTATACAACTTTTGCTAATCAACCATCCTATATTATCCCATTTGACATTCATCCAACTACAGCTGGACATAAAGCTTTAGCACAATTAGCAGACAACGTCATTAATTCGTTACCAAATGAAGATCAAGAAAATAATCCAAATATATGCCCGAAAAAGTGTTCAGGTGATGAGCCCAAAGAACCAATAGTTTGCACTCATGAAAACCCAAACCCAAATCCAGGAGAAGATCCAGGGGATAACCCGGGTGAAAATCCAGACGACAATCCACCAGTAGACCAGCCAATCGAAAACCCAACACAGCAGCCGTCAACTGACACCAATAATCAAAATTCAGCACCTGTTATTCAACAGCAAACTCCTGAAAAAATAAAAACTGCTAATAACTTTAAGACGTATACCCTGAAATCTACAGGAAATAGACTACCAAACACAGCAACACCTATATACAATTATTTAGTCTTAGGATTAGGAATTGTTATGGCTGGACTTGTAACTTTTAAACTTCAACAAAGTCGCAGAAGAAATCAAAATATATAATGAAAAAAAACCTGGTTTATTATGAGGATCTCTCTCAGATAACCCAGGTTATTTTTCATCTTTTATTAAACGTGTCCTGTTATTTTAAATCGAATCCAATGTATGTTTTCTATAATATACTGAAAAGCATATAGAAGCAGTGCTCTAAAGAAATGGACTACCAAGTATGGTAACTTTTTTAGTTTTACTAAAGAAAGAATCTTATACTGTTTGGTGTATTTTAACCCTATGTAGATAAATAAAATATGAAAAATTGTATTAGTTATCATATACACAAAGAACTTCCCATAGGTCCATTTTAATACCCAAAAACCTGAGACAAAGAAAGGACCCCAGTTAAGAAAATCCATGCTATTTAATGGAGGGATTCCTTTGTAAAACTTCCACCATTTGTTACGTTGTCCGATTATATCTAGTATTTTTGTGAATGCACAAATAAATAACGCACCGGGAAGAAATCTTTTAAATGTATTCCGACCTAATAATGGTAGGGTTAACCAAGGAAGAATTAACATAGCAACAAAAAGCAATTTCGAGTTTTTCACCTACGCATATACACCTCCTATAATAAGGGTGTGTATTTTTATTGGAAATTATTACACCGAATTGATTTATTTTTTTCGAAATGTCCCCCGCCAATTCAAGTTCATTGCAATAACTGGCCGATTTTATAAAAATTGTATTTAAATCTGTAGATAAGTGGTATCATCGTTTTTAATGGTTGACCGTGTAGAGGGGAAAATTGTTAGATTAAAGGATGAGAAGAAATTGGATGATACTAAATCAATGACCTATTTATATACATACGCATATCCTGAGGATGAACGCTCATTGTGTGCAATGGAGATGCGTTCCTTATTTGGGAAGGAGTCGAAATTAAGTCTTTTGGAAAGCTCTGTTAAAATTGACCCATCGCGAAGTCCCTTTATAAAAGGAAGAATTGCAGTGCTTTTTGAGGAGGACAGTTTGGAGGAGCTTCTCAAACAGGTTGAGACATTGCCGTTAAATGGGGCTACGTTTAAGGTTATTTATGTTAAAAATAGTGATCTTGCTGAAAAGGAAAGTTTTGTAAAAAGACGGACGATTGAGCGAGAGATTGGATTGCATATCAACGGTGAGGCAGATTTAGATGATCCTGAGCGTTTGTTTGCAGTAATGAATATCAGCGGCGGTTGGGTTTTTGGGGAGTATCTTAAAAGTGTATCCGTTTGGTTCCGACATCAAAAGAAGCCAAATAGTTACTCCGTTGCGCTCAACACGCGAGTTGCCAGGGCGGTCGTCAATATTGCCATTCCGAATCCGAGTGGGATAAAGGCCATTGACCCTTGCTGTGGAATCGGAACTGTCCTAGTTGAAGCCCGTTCGATGGGGATTGATATCGTAGGAAGCGACCGAAACCCGCTTATCCTGCCAGGTGTCCGGGAGAATATTCGGTACTTTGGGCTTACTGGAGAGGTGAAGTTAGCCGATATCCGCGATATCTCAGAGGATTATGATGTGGCGATTATCGATTTGCCCTACAATTTGTGTTCGGTGATAACGCCTGAAGAGCAACTGGAAATGCTCCAGAGTGCTCGCAGGTTCGCCAAGAAAGTGGTCGTGGTAACGGTCGAGCCGATTGATCATGTCCTTTTTGCGGCAGGATTTACTATTGTTGATCGAGCTGTCGCTAAAAAGGGATTATTTACTCGTGAAGTGATTGTGTGTGAGTAAGTGATTGATAGCTTGCGGCATTGTGATTATGGAAAACTGTTGTACGGCAGACTATGTTTCTACCTTTATAAATCGAAATGATGGTTTAATGCACTGCTCAATTTTTGAGCAGTGTTTTTTATATATAATCCGGGAGTTGAGCATATCCCCTGAAAGTTGAGCATATATCTGTAAAGTTGAGCATTTAATCCGGGAGTCGAGCATAAATCTGTAAAGTCGAGCATAAATACCCAAAAGTCGAGCATAAGTGTCAAAAAGTCGAGCATAAATTCCAAAAAGTCGAGCATATGTCCAGAAAATCTATCAAAACACCTCGAAATTCGGACAAAACTACTCGAAAATCTATCAAAACGCCTCGAAATTCCGAGTTTTATTCAAAATTAAGCTGAATTTATTCAAAAAAGGTAGATTATATATACAAATCTAATAAAAAGGCTGTTTTCTAAAAGATTATGAATTTTTTAAATGATCCTCCGGCAAGGATCGCATCGGAATAGCCATGCAGAATATTCAGGAATGCTTCTCCAATTGTTTGGTTCCTGACACTGGCGAAAAACTCGGTCCTTTAAAATCAGTTTTAATGGCAACGATGCCAGCAGCCATATTACTAATCATCATTGGTATCATGAATAATCTGGTTATAAATCACACATTCTATGTTCAAACAGTATTGGTATAGGGAGATGACCATGAAAGAACATAATATCCAACTGACCACTCCTGAGGTTACAGCCCTGTGGACTACTTATATCCAGAATAGTGCAACCGTTTGCTTTTATATTCAATTTCTTCATCATCTTCAGGACTTAGAAATAAAAACAGTTGTAGAGGAAGCTTTATTTTTGAGTCAAGCATACATAAAACAAATTGAAACGATCTTTGTCAAGGAAGATTTTCCTATTCCAAAAGGCTTTTCGGATAAAGATATTGATTTAACTGCTCCACAACTCTTTACAGATTTATTTGCATTAAGTTTTGTATATCGTGTCGGTCAAATGACGGTTCCAAACTACGGGACAATTCTTACAAAAGTAGCTAGGACGGATATCGTTGAATTTTTTGATGAAAGCCTTAAATCTTCAACAAAGTTGTATAAAAAATCGTTAAATTTAATGCTATCTAAAGGAATCTATGATAGACCTCCCAAGATTCCTTACCCTAGCAAAATAGAGTATATGAAAAAACAACAATCTCTTCTCAGTATATGGTTTGGTGATAAGAGACCCTTAAATACAGCGGAGTTAGGTGAAATTTTTTATACAATTGAGAGAAACTATATTGGTGTACTTCTACTAATGGGTTTGATTCAGGTGATGAGGGATGAGGAAATAAAACAATACCTCATTAAAGGGAAAAAATTATCCGAAAAACAGATCGACATTTTTAATAAGATTTTAAAAGATGAAGAGCACCTGGGTAACATTCCTGTAAGTATAGAAGTTACAGATTCAACCGTTTCACCATTTTCCAATCGGCTCATCCTGTTTCTGATTACTTCGACTTCAGGAACTGGAATTTATTTGCTGTCCTATGCCATGTCTAATGCACTGAGAATGGATTTAGTTACTCATTATTCCATATTAATACCGGAAATCATGAAATATGGTGGCGAAGGTTTAGAGATTATGATTAAGCGAGGCTGGATGGAACAACCCCCGCAGCCAGCGAACAGGCATGATTTATATAATACTTAACTCGTTATTGTGACACTTAAGCGGCAGTTTACTGTAACTGAAATTAAAATTCCCTTTCATTATAGGTGGAAGGGAATAGAAACACTCTAAAATGGAGTATAATCGACGTTAGGGGTATAGATATTTTTACTATTCCACAGTAAAAATTCGTTGATTCCCTGTGAATGTAGGGCTCGAATTTGATCTTCAACTTCCTTTTTACCATAAACTTTATAGTTCCCCTTACCAAGCCAGGTGGCAGTGAAATCCTGCAGCCATGGGCGTGAGATAGGGGGATTTTTAATTTGTTTTAACCGAGTATTTTCGATTTTAGCATATCCTTCAACCAGTCGATACGGTTCAAAATCGGGTTTTTGAATCCCGAATATTGGTGCCCAATGGCTTGGATAAATCATAGCCGAGATCACATCAACATTTTTGGCGATATTGGTAAAATTTTGCCCGATCCCTGGTGACTCAGAAATAGTCGTAGCATACCCAAACGTATCGACTGACATTTTAACGTGGTATGGGGAAAGTTTCGATTTGGCATATTTAACAAATTCGGTTATCGCGGCTATCCTCGATTGTCCCTCATTAGAGCCTCGGAATTTTCCTTTAGAGTAGGTTAGTCCTTTCTCAAAGGTCTCAAATTTTTCCGGAAATCTTACATAATCGAATTGGATTTCTTTAAATCCTAATTTTGCTGCTTCAATGGCAATGCCGACATTATAGTCCCAAACCTCTTCTAGAAAGGGATTTGCGAACGAATCGCCACGACTGTTTTTCCAAGTTCCTTGAGCTGTCTTAAAGGACCAGCTGGGATTTATGTTTGATATGACACTATCTTTAAAAACAACAATCCGAGCAATCGGATAAATATTATTTTTTTCTAAGGTTTTCATTAGTACTCGTGGGTTCGTAATGAATGAGCGGCTGGCAGAATAATATCTCGAGCTTTTCTCTGGGGTAAAAGTTAAATAACCAGAATCGTCTTTTATATCAATTACCACCGAATTTAATTCTGTGTTGTTAACGAGCTCTAGAAACTTTGTGAATTTAGGCTCTTGGGTATTTGCGGCTTGTACATAGATTCCTCTTACCGGCTGTGGGATTTGACTTGCTGAAACCTGTTCATAGGTTGAATTTTGGAAAAAAATGATTATTAAAATCAAAACCTTCCGCACATGCTCACGCTCCAAAGGTATTTTTTTACCTTTATTGTTTGCATAAATAGCTATATAAATTCCTTTAGCTAGGAAGTCGAGCATATACACCGGAAGTTGATCATAAATCTGAAAAGTTGAGCATATAATCCGGAAGGTGATCATATTCCTAAATTTGTTCAAATATCGGTGCCTATTCTGAATAAATTACTAAAAAAAGAAACGCTCAGAGCTTTTTAAACTCTGAGCGTCCCCACTTTTCCAATTTCTATAAAATCTTCTCCAAAAATGCACGAGCGCGGTCACTCTTTGGCTGTGCAAAAAACTCTTGTGGAGTGGAATCCTCCATCAATCGTCCTTCATCCAAGAAGCAGATTCGATCCGCCACTTCCCTGGCGAAGCCCATTTCATGAGTCACAATCACCATTGTAATTCCGGTATGGGCTAAAGATTTCATGACGTCCAATACCTCTTTAACCATTTCCGGATCGAGGGCAGATGTTGGTTCATCAAATAACATGATTTCCGGCTCCATCGCCAGCGCCCGGGCAATTGCCACACGTTGCTTTTGCCCTCCCGATAATTTAGAAGGATATTCATTAGCTTTATCCTCTAGACCAACCCGCTTTAAAAGCTCCATCGCCTTTTTATCGGCCACGTTTTTCGATAGCTTTTTTACAGTGATAGGGGCATAAGTCATATTTTGCAATACGGTTTTATGAGGGAATAAATGAAAATGTTGAAACACCATTCCAATATGCTGCCGTAGAGAAGTGATATCGGTTTTTGGATCGGTAATGTCCTTACCATTCACCGCTATTTTTCCACTTGTAGGAATTTCAAGTAAGTTTAGGCATCGCAAGAAAGTGGACTTTCCAGAACCAGACGGCCCGATAATCGCCACGACTTCACCTTTGTTAATTTCAGTAGAAATCCCTTTTAATACATCTAATTTTCCAAATGCTTTATAAACGTTTTCTACCTTAATCACTACGACGAAGTCTCCTTTCTAATACACGTGCACCGAAAGTTAGCAGTAAAACCATTCCATAATAAATGACGCCAACGAGAAGAAGTGGCTCAAAATACAAGAATGTTTTTGCCCCAACAATGCTGGCCCGGCGGAGTAGGTCCGTCACTCCGATTGTTGATACTAAGGCTGATTCCTTCAGCAAAGCGATGCTCTCATTAGCCAATGCTGGAAGAATGTTCTTCACTGCTTGTGGCAGAATGATATCTTTCATCATTTGTCGGTAAGGAACACCCAGGGATAGAGCTGCTTCCCGTTGCCCTTTATCTACTGCTAAAATACCACCGCGAATCGTTTCCGAAATATAAGCGGCAGAATTAAGCGCAAATGCGATGACACCCGCTTGCAATGCTGGAATATTGTAGCCCGTTAATTGAGGTGTAGCATAATATATTAATGCAATTTGTAAAATTAAAGGTGTGCCTCGGAAAATCGACGTATAAAACACGCCTAACCATTTTAACGGCTTAATACTGGAAATTTTAATCAATGAAAGCACAATCCCCAAGATAAACCCGATGATGGTTGAAAGAATGGTAAATTGTAGCGTGACCAATATCCCTTGTAAGATAAAAGGGATATAGGGCACGATTTGATCAAATTGTAAATGCATGCCCTACACTTCTCCCTCTAGCCTATTTTGTCTCAAACCATTTCTTAACTAAACGATCCATTTCGCCGTTCTTTTGCATTTCTTCTAGTACTTTGTTGAAATCATTAACATGCTTAGATCCTTTCGGGAACGCTATTGCAGATCCAGCAAGTTCAGTGTTCTCAATCGCAGTGAATTTTAGGTCCTTATTGGATCCTGTATATCCTTTTGCTACTGTGTCCTCAATAATGGCTGCATCAATCCGATCAGATTTGAGCTCTTGAATAATTTCAGGAATTTTGTTTAATGATACAACCTGAATACCATCCACATCATTTACGGCGCTTTCTTGAATGGATCCAAGCTGAACGCCTACTTTTTTGCCTTTTAAGTCTTCTAAAGTTTTGAAGGTTGAATCTTTCTTTGCCACGATAGTGTTTTTGGCTTCAAAGTAAATACCAGAGAAATCAGCATTCTTCAAACGTTCGGGTTTTGGTGTCATACCTGCCATTACGAAATCGGCACGCTTTGATTGTAAAGCTGGAAGTAAGCCGTTAAAATCCATGTCTTTGACTTCAACTTCGAAGTTCAATTTTTTTCCAATATATTTTGCAATGTCAACATCAAACCCGATGATTTTTCCAGAAGTTGTGTCATAATCCTCATATGGAGGGTAGTCTGCAGATGTAGCCATGACTAATTTTTCTTTTTTGGTATCAGTAGAACTTTTCTCCTGATCGTTTGAGGATCCGCAGGCAGCTAACAGGCCCATAGTCATGATGATTGTAAATATGATGATAAAAGATTTTTTCAAATCTAACACCCTTTCGATTATTTATGATTTTTTTTTTATAATTATTCAGCACCTTAGTTATTATAATTATAGGAGAATAGTTTTTCAACTAGAAATTTATAGTTATACTTATATAAAAATAAATATACAATATACCGATTATTTGATAAATTTAGTGAAGTTGATTTATCGTGTTACCTAGTTCTAATTATCAAGATAATGATGATAAAAAATACATACGACGGTGAAAAACAGGAGAGGGGTTTGTGCAAATGCAAAATTGGAGTGAATTTTTTCAAAATAATATAGAAGATATTCTAACTGAATTAAAAACCTATGTCGAAATGGAGAGTCCTTCTTCAAATAAGCAAGCAGTAGATAAACTGGGTTCATATATTCAACAACAGTTTGAAAAACTCGGGTGCCGAGTTACACGAAATCAACAAAAGGAATATGGGGATCAACTACGAGCTGAATATGGTGAAGGAGAGGAGCAAATCCTTATTTTGGGCCACTTTGATACGGTAAAGGATATTGGCACCATTGAAATGGAACCGTGGCGAATTGAGGATGGAAAAGTATATGGGCCGGGCACATATGATATGAAGGCAGGTATCGTTTTTGCCTATTTTGCCCTAAAGGCCATTAAAGAATTTAATTTGCCATTAAATAAACGACTTGTTTTTATATGGAATACAGATGAAGAGATGGGGAGTCCTTCTTCTAGAGTTTATATCCAAGAAGAAGCCGCTAAGAGTAGTGCGGTGCTTGTGCTTGAACCCGCTTTTGGTAATGGAGCGTTGAAAACAAGCAGAAAAGGCGGTGCGGAGTTTAAGGTGACGGTACATGGTAGAGCGGTCCATGCAGGGAA
>CAURFY010000030.1:0-13563 GCA_963524115.1 uncultured Bacillus sp. | reverse complement strand
GTTTTTAAGAGGAGTTTAGAATATATTTATGACAATTGTGTTAATATATTCACAAAAAGTTCATTGACTTCGACTTAATTCGACAATATAATTCACAAGTGTAATTATTTAGATAATTTTTTATTTACTAACTTGGAGGGCATCATGAGCAATTTATTTAGAAAAAAATCTTTAAGCACCATGATCGCACAGAGCAAAAATGTCGAATTAAACCGTACGTTAAGTTTATTTGACCTTATCTTTCTTGGTGTAGGTTGTGTAATTGGAACAGGAATTTTTGTCGTCACTGGAGTAGTCGCTGCCCAAAGTGCAGGACCGGCTATTATTATTTCATTTATTATTGCAGGGATTGCTTGTGCACTTGCGGCTCTTTGTTATGCAGAATTTTCCTCAGCTGTACCGGTTTCAGGTAGTGTATACACATACACGTATGCAACGATGGGTGAAATTTTTGCATTTTTAATTGGTTGGGACCTGATGTTGGAATATGTTTTGGCAATTTCAGCTGTAGCAACTGGATGGTCCGCTTATTTTCGATCATTAATAGAGGGATTTGGTGTACATTTTCCTGCTTTATTATCGTCAGCACCTGGCACAGGAACTGGTGGTATCGTTGATTTACCTGCAATTGTTATTATTTTATTAGTAACAGCTCTTGTGAGCATTGGTGTAAAAGAAAGCACTCGTTTTAACAATGTGATGGTTTTCATCAAGCTTGCCGTTATTTTGACCTTTATCTTTGCTGGGGTTAGTTACGTTAAGCCAGAAAATTGGACCCCGTTTGCTCCATTTGGATTTAAAGGGATTGTAACTAGTGCAGCAACGGTTTTCTTTGCCTATATCGGATTTGATGTAATTGCAACGGCATCAGAAGAAGTAAAACGGCCAAAACGAGATATGCCGATTGGCATTATTGCTTCATTAGTTATTTGTACGGTTTTATATATCGTTGTAGCACTTGTGTTAACAGGAATGGTTCCTTATACACAATTAAATGTTGGTGACCCAGTTGCACTTGCTCTTAAAATAGTTGGCCAAAATCAGCTAGCTGGAGTGATCTCGGTTGGAGCAGTAGCAGGAATTACAACTGTGTTACTTGCATTGATTTACGCACAGGTTCGTTTATCGTTTGCAATGAGCCGAGACGGATTGCTTCCAAAGGGACTTGCTAAGGTCCACAAGAAATATAAGACTCCTTTTTCAAATACATGGTTAACAGGCTTTGTCGCTGCAGGAATAGCTGGTTTTGTCGATTTAACCACGCTAGCTCATCTTGTAAATATGGGAACTCTTGCTGCATTTACGTTAATTTCTATTGCGATTATAGTTCTTAGGAAAAAACACCCTGAAATTATCGCAACATTCCGAGTACCGTTTGTTCCAGTATTACCAGCTATTAGTGCATTATTCTGCATATATTTATCTATTAGCTTGCCGGCTATTACGTGGATTTCATTTGCAATCTGGCTATCGGTTGGAACAATTGTATATTTCTTTTATGCAAGAAAGAATAGCCTGCTTAACAATGAAGATCTAAGTGAAATTGATAAGCCGATAGCGAAGTGAGTAAAAAACTGAATTAGATATTGGTGTTTTTTTCACCAGAATTTAGAATACTTAACTTAAATTAGTTTTAGCCCTTGCATTATCCATTTCTATCTGTTATATTTAAGTAGAATTATTTTTGTTAGTCGGTAAGGATTGTTAAGTGCTAAACTTTCTGTCTTGAAGATCTGAGCAAGGATAGTAACACAATGTGTGCAAAGCACACGAGGAGGAAACACAAATGGAACAAGGTAAAGTGAAATGGTTTAACGCAGAAAAAGGATTCGGATTCATCGAACGCGAAGCAGGAGACGACGTATTCGTACACTTCTCAGCTATCCAAAGCGAAGGTTTCAAATCTTTAGACGAAGGTCAAGCAGTTACTTTTGAAGTAGAGCAAGGTCAACGTGGACCACAAGCTACTAACGTTCGCAAAGCATAATATTGCCAACATATAAAAAGACTCTCTTGTAGAGTCTTTTTTTTTTGCCTTTTTTACAGATAAGACGAACTGTGTTCACATGGGTGTACAATAACTATTATTAAAAGCTCTGTTATAGCTGAATGTTGATTTTTATTTGTTTGAAAAATAGCGGGAGAAATTCCGCTAAAATTGGGAGATACCCATATTTCCATAAAAATAAGGGGAGTTTTTCCGGTAATGTTATCCGAATCTTTGAATTTTGTCCTAATTAGAAGTAGATAGTCGAATATCTCCGCTTATTTCTGCCTTTTAAGCATCCTTTTATACAATAGCCGGAAATTCCCCGCCTATGAATTCTCATACCTACACGAAAATCAACAATGAAAAGTAACAGAGCCTTATTGAAAATAAACATAAAAAAACCCTGCTCGCAGATGAGCAGGGCATTTGGATCACGTAAAGTAAATGGTATTTCCAGTATAACACAGATTACTCATAATCCCTAATCTTTTTTTTAAAAATGTTCAAATACCTGCAATTGTAGTTTTTTGAGATTATTACAAACCAGAGGTTTTTAAGGTGGATTTATCAATTAAACATAAAATCTATTTAATTAACTCGTTCCTATCCTCCATTTTTGGTGGTTCTTCGAGCCAACCATTTTTCACCATGATTTTAGCACCATCAGTTGCATAAGTTAATATATCTTTTGCGGAATTCACCATTTTTAATGGGAGATCACTCCGTAAACTAAAAGCTGTTCCAAAAGCATTGTTTCCTAAACCAAAGCTACAAAACATACTGGTACAGTACATCATAAGCTTATCTGAAAAAGGAGCAACCTTGGAGTCTGTTGCATTTCCCCCCCATGTAGAAGGTGGCTGAATATCACTCTGAAGGAATATTTCTGAGTAGTCAGCTACAATTTTTTTTGCCAATTCTTTTCCTTTTATGAAATATTTTTTTACTTCAGGTTCATTTGCTACTTGTGCAAACCCCGTTATCATTTTCATCCCAAAAATATTTGCTCCAATTGCATTGTAAATATGTGCAACTTCAACTGTATTCAATGCTCGCTTATCAGAAAACAGGTTGAAACCACTCATATAATTGGTATCATTTGCAAACATCACAGTTTTCGGCATAGTGACAGCAGGAGGAAGTGGTAAAACATCTTTTTCTTGCAAATAGTCTACACATTCTTCGTAACAGCTTTGAGTAACTGCAGTTAATTCCTTATAGAGAATCATAATATCTTTACGACAGGACATGTTTAAGTGGAGAGTATGTAATCCCATGCTGATTGTGCTGAGCATACGAAGAAACATAATATCAAACATGTTGTCATACAGCTTGGGTACGCCAGGATTGACATCTTCTACTGTGTATCCGACAGGAATTACAGCACCTTCATTTTTAAGGATATTTTTAATATCTTCAAGATGGTGAATAATTTCCAGATGAGAATTTTGCATAATCTCCTTAGCTCGATTGTCATCTGCTTGTTCGATAAAATATTCAAGAATTCTTTGTTTCATTGTTTTAAGCTGATAGGTCATCCACAATGTTCCTAATTCACTCGAGCTTAATGCCTTTTTTTTAGTCATAATATTTGCCTCCACTTAAGAATACTCTCCAAAAAAAGGTTAACTACCTATTCTTTATAAAATTTAATATTTACCCCAGTAGAAATAATATGCAGCTGACAAATGCTTGTAGCAGGCATTTACTACTAAATGTCTATATGAAAAGTAGAGTGATTTTAAAAAAAACCAAAGATTTTTGCGCTAGTAAAAAGTCTGAAAATTTAGGAAACTTAACTTAGCAGATAAATTGACAAAAAGGAGGAGTAATTTGAAATTTGTAAACAAGTTGTTTTCTCAAATTTAAACTAATCCAATTAATAGGAGGAAGATACTTTGGCGATTATGAGAGTAGGAAGAGTAGAACTGCGCGTAATGGATTTGGAAAAATCTGCGGATTACTACCGGAATGTCATTGGTTTAGAGGAAACTGGTAGAGATGATAACCATGTTTATTTGAAAGCATGGGATGAATTTGATCACCACAGTATTATCCTGACAAAAGCAGATTGTGCTGGAATGGAACATTTAGCTTTTAAGGTGAAGGGGCCGACAGATTTAGATTACTATGAAATGAAAATCGAACAATATGGGATACCGGTTACTAGAATTCCAGCTGGAACACGCTTAGCCGAAGGCGAGGCCATCCGTTTTACTGTTCCAACCGGGCATCAAATAGAATTGTATGCTGAGATTGAAAGATTGGGTACAGCAGTCGGAACTTTAAATCCGCATCCTTGGCCAGATAATCTCCGTGGCATCGCCCCACATCGCCTAGATCACACATTATTAGTTGGGGAAGATATAGAAGGGGTTACAAAGTTCTTTACAGAGGTCTTAGGATTTAAACAAACAGAAAGAGTAATCACGGTCGATGGAAAAGTCATGATTGGTAGTTTCTTATCAACAACTAATAAAGCACATGATATTGCCTTTATCAAAGGACCAGATAATAAATTCCATCACGTCGGTTTTTATGTCGATAATTGGTACGATGTTTTGAAGGCAGCCGATATTCTTTCAAAAAATGAGGTCCCAATGGATGTAACACCAACTCGTCATGGAATCACTAGAGGACAGACAGTGTATTTCTTCGATCCTTCAGGGAATCGTAATGAAGCTTTTGCAAGCGGTTACATCTCTTATTCTGATTTTGAAACAATCACTTGGACAGAGGATAAAATCGGTCAAGGTGTGTTTTACCATAGAAGAGAACTTAATGAATCATTCATGAGCGTTCTTACTTAATGAAAGATTAAGATAAATTTTGGGTGGTGCCCGGCGCCATCCAAACATAATGAACCAATGAGGAGGATCGATATGAAGACCATAACGCCAGATCAATTTTGTGAAGAGATTGCAAATCAGTTATTAGAGGCTGAACGTTCATTGAAACCAATTGCACCCTTAACAGAGACTTATCCTGAAATTTCTGTACAGCAAGCCTATCAAATTCAATTAGCGCAAATACAGCAAAAGGTTAAACAGGGCGCTAGAGTCATTGGGAAAAAGATTGGTCTGACTAGTAAAGCGATGCAGGAAATGGTCGGAGTGAGTGAGCCGGACTATGGACATTTGTTAGATACAATGTCCTATGTTGATGGGGAGATCATTGATATTGGCCAGTTTATTGAACCAAAAGTTGAGGTGGAAATCGCCTTTATTTTAGCAAAGGATTTAAAAGGACCAGGAGTTTCGATTACTAACGTCATTGATGCTACTGATTATATTGTTCCAGCCTTTGAGGTGATTGATAGCCGAATCAAAGATTGGAAGATTAAATTTGAAGATACAGTTGCGGATAATGGCTCTTCAGCAAAAGTCGTTTTAGGTGGAATTCCCACTAAAATTGATCAAGTCGATTTACGTCATATTGGGATGGTGATTGATGTAAATGGCGCTCAAATTGCAACCGGGGCAGGCGCGGCAGTGCTTGGGAATCCACTCAAAGCGGTTGCATGGTTAGCCAATAAACTAGGTGAGTTTGATATCTCATTGAAGGCCGGGGAAGTGATACTGTCCGGAGCGATAACAGCTGCTGTACCGATTAAATCAGGTGATATATTCAACGCTCACTTTGCCCATATTGGTTCTGTTTCAGTTGGTTTTAAAGGAGGAGAAGATAATCAATGAAAAAAATAAAGGTTGGTATTCTGGGCTCAGGTAATATTGGGACTGATTTGATGTACAAAATTGAAAGAAGTCCTTATTTAGAAATGGGTGTCATGATTGGCATTGATCCCGATTCCGAAGGGTTAAAACGAGCAAAAGCAAGAGGATATAAAGTAATTGATAATGGATTGGAAGGGTTTATGGAACAGCCAGAACTAGCTGAGATTATTTTTGATGCGACGACAGCCTATTCGCATATCTTGCATAACGAGCAACTCCAATCAGTCAATAAAAAAATAATAGATTTGACCCCAGCGGCAATAGGACCACTAGTGTCGCCTCCAGTAAACCTTAAAGAGCATGCAGATGCGCAAAACGTCAATATGATTACTTGTGGTGGACAAGCAACGATCCCAATTGTTCATGCCATTAGTAGTGTAACACCAGTTAGTTATGCTGAAATCGTCGCTACCGTATCGAGTAAAAGCGTTGGTCCAGGCACAAGAGTCAACATTGATGAATTTACGCAAACAACGGCGAAAGGAATTGAAACCGTCGGTGGAGCAAAAAAAGGGAAAGCAATTATTATCCTAAATCCGGCTGAACCTCCAGTGATTATGAGAGATACAGTTCATGCCTTAGTAGAACATATGGATCAAGAAGCTATCATGACCTCAATACATTCTATGGTAGAAAAGGTTCAAGAATATATTCCAGGTTACCGACTTCGAGGGAATCCATTTTTTGAGGGGAATCGGATTACAGTATTTTTGGAAGTTGAGGGTGCAGGAGACTTCTTCCCACCATACGCTGGAAATTTGGATATTATGACGGCTGCAGGTGTTAAAATCGCTGAGGAATTTGCCAAACAAAAATCCCAATCTGTAAAAATAACAAATTAGTTGAGGAGGTAGGCCATTGGTTAATCAAACAAAAATTAAAATTGTGGACGTAACCTTACGGGATGGAAGTCATGCTGTAAAACACTCATTTACCGAAGAGCAGGTCCGAAATGTTGCAAGAGAGTTGGATCAGGCTGGGGTTGAATATATCGAGGTCACTCATGGAGATGGCTTAGGAGGTTCATCGCTTCAATATGGTTTTTCAGCAGTGGATGAAATGAAATTAATAGAGGCTGCTGTAGAAGAGTGTAAACAAGCAAAGGTATCTGTACTGCAATTGCCGGGTATTGGTACGGTAAAAGAATTGAAACAAGCAGCAGAGTTAGGCGTGAAAATGGTCCGTGTTGCTACACATGTTACCGAAGCTGATGTGGCGCAGCAACATCTGACTTTTGCAAAAGAATTAGGATTAGAAACAGTCGGGTTTTTAATGATGTCGCATATGGTTTCACCACAAAAAATTGTTGAACAAGCAAAATTATTTGAAACTTATGGTGCCGACACCGTTTATGTTGTTGACTCCGCTGGGGCTCTTTTACCACAAGAAGTTAAAGAAAGAGTAAGCGCACTCCGTCAATCAATTTCCTGTAACATCGGTTTTCATGGTCATAATAACCTTTCTTTGGCGGTTGCCAATACTTTAGCTGCGATTGAAGAAGGGGCAACATATGTAGATGGTAGCTTGAGATGCTTAGGTGCAGGGAGCGGTAATACGCAGACAGAGGTATTGGTTGCTGTATTAGAACGATTAGGCTACAGGACAGGTATTGATTTGTACAACATCATGGATGCCGCAAATGATACGGTTGCTCCGTTGATGCCACGATCGCAGGAAATTGGACGATCCAGCTTAGTGATGGGGTATTCTGGTGTGTATTCTAGCTTTTTGTTACATACGAAAGATGCGGCGGAAAAATTTAAAGTAGACGAAAGAGATATTTTAATAGAATTAGGAAAAAGAAAGGCAGTAGGCGGGCAAGAGGATTTAATTATTGACGTGGCAGCTGAACTCGCAAGAAATAACAGCAAATGTAACGGAAATTGCAGTGGGAATTGTTCAAAAACAAAATAAATGGGGTGAATATGAATGACTATTTTACCAATAACGGAGATTGCCGACGAACTATTTCAAGCAGAATTAAATGGGCAAGAGGTGGATAAATTTGTTGAGCGCTGCCCGGAACTAAATAACCAAAAGATCGCTTATCAAATCCAAGATGAATTAATTATTCGTAAACAAAAGCATTCAAATAGTCGCATTATCGGACGAAAGCTTGGGCTGACCAGCGTAGCAAAACAACAAATGATGGGTGTTCATGAACCAGTATATGGGATGTTGCTTGATGACATGTTGATTGATGAACAAGAGGAAATATCCATTTCTTCGCTGATTCATCCAAAAATTGAACCGGAAATTGCCTTTATTATCGGGGAAGAGCTTAAAGGTCCTGGGATATCAGCACCAGAGGTTTTAAAAGCAACTGCGTATGTCATGCCAGCTTTAGAAGTAATCGATAGCCGGTATCGTAATTTTTCCTTTACCCTCCTTGATGTGATTGCTGACAATGCTTCATCATCAAAGTTTGTGCTTGGTAATCGAACGCGCAATATAAAAGGATTGGACCTAGGCCTAACTGGAATGGTGTTTGAAAAAAATGGGTCAATTGTTGCAACGAGTACCGGAGCGGCTGTCATGGGTCATCCGGCCCGAGCTATCGCTTGGATGGTAAATAAATTAGGGGAAAAAGGAATTTCCGTCCAACCGGGCGATGTTATTTTAAGTGGAGCCATTTGTGAATCCATTGCGGTGGAACCAGGTGATTACATACGTGCTAGTTTCGACGGGCTTGGTTCAGTTTCTGCAAAATTTAACGTGTAGAGAGGTGAAAATAAATTGCCACTAATCCAAATTAATATTTTAGAGGGACGATCTGCCGAGAAAAAGGAAAGATTAATTAAGGATGTTTCCCAACTAGTAGCTGTTACCCTGGAAAGCCCAATTGAGAACGTTCGTGTTTTGATAAATGAAATGCCTGCTGCACATTGGGGCATTGCGGGAGAGTCTGTTAAGAAAAGAAGAGAGCAAACAAATACGAGTAGATAATAAGGAGGAGCGTCTATGTCAATTAAAACAGCTGTAAGAACCGTTAAGTTATTTATTGGTGGAGAGTATGTTGAATCCTCACATTTAAAAACCTTCGAGG
The DNA here is from genome assembly GCA_963524115.1 of uncultured Bacillus sp. Classification (GTDB taxonomy): domain Bacteria; phylum Bacillota; class Bacilli; order Bacillales; family Cytobacillaceae; genus Bacillus_BU. Next base: position 4,793 of record CAURFY010000030.1, on the reverse strand, counting down.
TTAAAAATCCAGCCACTCAGGAACTCATCGCGACCGTTTATGAGGCGAGCAAAGAAGATGTTGATCGCGCCTGTTTAGCGGCAAGACGTGCCTTTGAGGAAGGACCTTGGCGGACGATGTCTTTAAAAGAGCGTTGCGACAAAATCAGACGGATGGCTGAGATTATCATGGAACGCCGAGAAGAGTTTGCTAGATTAGAAGCGTTAGATGTGGGAAAACCTTTTCATGCAGCTTATGACGTCGAAATTCCTCGGTCAGCAAACAATTTGAAATTTTTCGCTGATTTTATCGAGCAACACGAAGCAGAAGCCTATCCAGTTGACGAACAATATCTAAACTATACGAGATATGAACCAGTAGGTGTGGCCGGATTGATTACACCTTGGAACTTGCCGTTTATGCTGACAACCTGGAAATTAGGACCTGCTCTGGCAACCGGAAATACAGTAGTGATTAAACCAGCTGAATTAACCCCACTTACCGTTTCTTTACTTGGCGAAATTGCTAATGAAGCGGGAATCCCAAAGGGTGTTATTAATGTCGTGCAAGGATTTGGACCAAATTCCGCAGGAGAATTTATCACCCAACATCCTGAGGTGGATATGATTACCTTCACTGGTGAAACCTCGACAGGAAAAGCAATTATGAAAGAAGCCGCCAATTCACTAAAACGGGTTGCGTTTGAATTAGGTGGAAAAGCTGCCAATATCGTATTTGAGGATGCTGATTTAGATAAAGCGATTCCAACCTCGATCCAAGCTGCCTTTCTAAATGCAGGCCAGGTTTGCTTGGCTGGTTCGCGGATTTTAGTACAACGTAGTATTATGGAAGAATTTATTATCAGGTTCAAAGCGGCTGCAGAAGAATTAGTTGTCGGTGACCCTCAGGATCTTTCAACTAAAATGGGGCCGTTAGTAGGAGAAGAGCATTATCAAAAAGTAACAAGCTATCTCGAAATTGCTAAGCAAGAAAATGCCAGACTGATAACAGGTGGAAAACGCCCTAAATTAGCTGAATATTTAAAAAACGGATATTACTTAGAGCCAACCATTTACGTTCAAGAAGATCCAAAAACAAGACTATGCCAAGAAGAGATCTTTGGTCCCATCGTGACCATTGTTCCATTTGAAACAGAAGAAGAAGCACTGCAGATTGCCAATGACACTCAGTATGGACTAAACGGGGTGATCTGGACAGAAAACTTAAAAAGAGCACATCGAGTTGCCCATTCAGTAAGAGCCGGAACGATTTGGGTAAACTGCTGGTTTGTCCGCGACTTGCGCGCACCTTTTGGTGGATTTAAGAAAAGCGGGATAGGTCGTGAAGGTGGAAAGCACAGCTTAGAATTCTTTACCGAAGCCAAAAATATCTGTATTGCTTTGACTTAATAAATAATAACGGATTGAGGTGAAAAACGATGACTCAGCCACAAAAGCAAATAGAAAAAATACGAAAACAACCATGGGATTGGAAAACAAAAAATGAATATGAAGTGGTAACAGTAAGGCAACAGCCTTACCTTCATGGGCACTATCGCCACATCTATGACGAACGTGATTATGATATCTATGACCCTCGTTATACTAGATTAAAATCTTCTGATTGGGAAGCGTTTAGAGATCCAAAGAAATATTGGTATTCCTCTTATGTTCGAGACCGGAAGAAGCTTGCCGAAGAAGTTGAAAGCGCCTTTCAAATGGTCACGAATTTGGAATTGATAGAAGCACTTCCGGAAAAGTGGGTCAATGCGGTTCGCGATATTTATACACCGCTTCGTCATCTTGAATACGGTGAAAATGTGCAAATGCAATATGTCATTCGCTATGCACTGGGTACCCCAATTGAACAATGTGCAACCTTTCAAGCCTACGATAAAGTGGGTAGAGCCCAATGGATTTCGACCTGGGCAATGAACATGCAGGAACACCATGGGGAATTTTTACAACATGGAAAACAAGTGCTGTTAAAAGAACCAGCCTACCAGTTATTACGTCGTTATGTTGAAGAAATATTAGTTACCGATGATTGGGCTGAGGTGTTAGTCGCCCAAAATCTTACCCTTGATCTCCTATTAGGAAACTTAATGTATGTAAATTTTACCGAAAAAGCTAAACAACATGGTGATATTCACTTAGCAGGTCTTAATCTTCAAATTGACAAACAAAACAAATGGCATGCAGATTGGGCCTTCTCGTTATTCAATATATTAGCTAATGATCCAGCAGAGAGTCGCTGGGATTATTTAAAATCACTAGGATATGAAGATTGGCCTGGTGATTATCGCTGGGGCCGGACCTTAAGTGACCCTCGTGAGACCCCGGAAGAATCGATGACCAATCTCGAGATTATTCAAGAATGGGTTGATAAGTGGTATCCAAAAGCCTACCAGGCAGTATTAGCGCTTCAGCCTTTATTTGATAAGCATGACATTGCTTTTAATATTGCTGATCACCTGTCGCAAATTGAAGAAGAAGTTGTCAAAAGGCGATATCAGAAACTGGGAATTATTTTAAATAGATAGGTTTGGAACAAGAATTTATGGTCTGGAGGGGAAACAATGGTGAATCAGGAAAAGGCAGCTTATGTTGGACTTGATTTAGATAGTTCCGGTGGTGATGTGGTAGAGGCAATCATTGAAGCGGCACTTCAAGATAATGACGGAGTAGAGGTTGAGGATTTTATGACCTTTAAAAAGGTTAAAGCCCCATCTAAGCTAATTATTCGCAAAGACTCGGTTGAGGAACATCTAGGCCGTGAGTGGTCTTTAGACGAAATTCATTTGTATATGGCCTCTTGTTTTGGCTTTATCGAAGATCAAGATGGTGAACAACTTTTACTATATTGGTGCAAAAATTAAGTCGCGCGGGGAGGAGGTAAGTAGATGAGCATTATCTTAAACAATAAATTAACAACAAAACAAAAGTTTGAAGCACAAACTAGAGATTTAATGTGGGATCCGCAAGATTTTGATATGAATAAAATTTACCCATTGATTGAAAAAGAAGGGATTTACCTTAAAGATCCGAAAAAATGGGAAGACCCGTTCCGAATTACTTATAATCAATACGTCAAAATTCAGTCCGAGAAGGATTCGATCTTTCATTCGGTTGCGAACGCCTTTGAAGCGAATCACGGCCATGCCAAAATAGTAGATTCCCGTTGGTTTGAAGGGGTAAAAGCATTTGCCACCGCTGTTCAACCAGCTGAGTATCAAGCGCATCGCTTAATGGCTTATATCGGCAGAAATATTCCAATTGAATCGATTCGTTTTGCGACATTTGCCCAAGCAATCGATGAATTAAGACATGCTCAAATTGAAATTAAGCATTACGCCCATATGAGTCAATATTATGATGGACTTCATGCTTATGCCAAAACAAATGAAAACCACTGGTTTAATACAGTACCGAAGTCATTTTTCGATGATGCTCTAACCGCAGGACCGTTTGAAGCATTGATGGCGATTGCATTTTCTTTCGAATATTGCTTTACGAACATCTTATTCCTGCCGTTTGGTTCTTCGGCAGCAGCGGTTGGTGATGATCATTTTGCCGCGGTTGGAAAAACAGTACAGTCTGATGAAGCGAGACATATGGCGCTAGGGATGACAGCTTTAAAAATGCTTTTAGAAGAAGATGACCGCAATATTCCTGTCGTGCAAAAGTGGTTAGATAAGTGGTATTGGAGAGCGTACCGGATGTTCTCCGTAGTCGCAGTCCTAGTAGACTATTATCCTCGAATTCGTCCTATTTCTTGGAAAAAGGCCTTTGAAATTTACATTGAAGAACAAGTATTTAATGGTCTGTTCAGGGAACTGAAAAAATATGGAATTCGCTTGCCTTTACATGCGGAAGATTCAATTAAGGAAAAAGAACACTATTCTCACGTCACGATGCGAATTTTGGATCATTATAAACATGCAAATATGTTTAGGGGCTTTAAATTACAGCCAGATGATTACGAATGGTTGTCAAATGAATATCCATTATTTGACAAAAATTACGCACCCTATTTTAGAAGACAAGGAGATCAGGTCTTAGCTGTAACGAGCCCTGGAATCCCCTCGGTATGTCGGGTCTGTCAAATTCCGCTTGAGTTTGTTAATCCTGACGACCCAACGAAATCATGGACACAGTTTAGTGAACATAACGGAAGTATCCAAATGACTTGTTCACCTGGCTGTAAGCATATTTTTGAGATGGAGCCAGAAAAGTATTTACAAATGTGGTGGCCGGCTGAAGCTTATGTTGGAGGCGAATTTGGTGAAAATATGCCGCTAGATTTGTTTAACTACCTTGGTTTTAGTCCGGAAGAAGCGGGTGAGCATTATTCCTCAAGAGACCGTAAACGCTGGCTTGAATACCAACAAGCACTCCATATGGACAAGCGATTTAATTAAAAGAGGGTCTGGTGATAACATGCTTTATTTACATGATGAAAATCATTTACTTGTAGGGGTCGTCCCGAAAAGTTTGACAGGTGGAGACGAAGTTTTAACCTACATCTCGATACGTGCAAACTACAAAATGACAGGCAAAGAATTGCTAGATTTAGACTTAGACACCTGGAATATCATTGGCGATGAGGAAGAATACCATCTTGTCGCGATGCGGCCTAATGGCGAAGTGGTTGTTCAATTAGACCAGACGATAAAACAATCTGGGATTCAAAATGGAGCTCCCCTGCAAATTGTAGCGAACTAGATCAGTTGTTTAGAATAGTGTAAAGGAAGGATGATAGCGGTGCCCGGGACCAAACTAGATTTGTATGAAGTTACCTTAGAACCAAGTGGA
>CAURFY010000029.1:0-13806 GCA_963524115.1 uncultured Bacillus sp. | reverse complement strand
AAACAGGGCTATGCGGCACTAGCGCTAAGACATCGCCTCTTTCCCGTAGCCAATATTGCTTCTGGCGTTGCACCGTTTTTATTTTTAGGAGGCATGTTCCTGAACTTGACGTCTTTAATCGGTGTGGGAATTCTGTTCTTCTCGGCAGCTGTTGCGTTCCAGTTGATTACGTTACCTGTGGAGTTTAATGCGAGTTCACGGGCTAGAACGATGATGCTTGCCGAGGGACTACTTTATAATGAAGAAGAACGTGGTGTGAAAAAAGTACTGAATGCTGCTGCATTAACCTATGTTGCCGCCGCCCTCATTTCCTTGCTAGAGTTATTGAAGTTTGTGATGATTTTTTTTCAGGGGAGTCGAGAGGAAGATTAATCCAATGATTACCCGTGTATTTTGATATAATGAAGGTAGGTCCATGATAATCTGTGGATGAAAAATTTGCTTTTTAAAATACACAGGAGGTGTGTGCCTTACTATTGTAGGGCAACATAGTGATTATTACCAACCTTGTACTATTCGTTTTATTAATCGCGATATCGGGATTTTTTGTCGCAACAGAATTTGCAATTGTAAAAGTAAGAGGTTCGAGAATCGACCAATTGATCCTAGAAGAGAAAAGAGGAGCACAAGCGGTCAAAGAAGTGACGACACACCTCGATGACTATTTATCGGCCTGCCAACTTGGGATAACCGTGACTTCATTAGGTTTAGGGTGGTTGGGAGAACCGACAGTTGAAAGATTATTGCAGCCTATATTTGAAAAATTGAGCCTATCTTCTTCTATTACAAGTGTCCTTTCATTTGTGCTTGCCTTTGGTTCGGTCACTTTCCTACATGTGGTAGTCGGAGAACTGTCACCTAAGACGTTGGCAATTCAAAAAACGGAAACCGTGGCACTTGCCGTCGCGCGTCCCATTATTTTGTTTCATAAAGTAATGTATCCATTCATTTGGGTCCTTAATCATTCTTCAAGGCTTGTAGTCGGCCTGTTTGGTTTAAAGCCCACTCCAGACCATGAATTAGCTCATTCTGAGGAAGAGTTAAGAATTCTTCTGTCCGAAAGCTATGAGGGCGGGGAAATTAACCAAAATGAATTGAAATACGTGAACAATATTTTCGACTTTAATGAGCGTGTGGCCAAGGAAATCATGGTCCCGCGCACAGAAATGGCTTGTATTGATATCGAGGATCGTATTGATTCGATTAAGGCTATCATTGTAAAAGAAAAATATACTCGTTACCCTGTTATTGATGGGGACAAAGATTACGTTTTGGGCATGATCAACATTAAAGAATTTCTTAAGGCTGACCTAAATCAAAATAGTTTTCAAAAAGAAATTGGTTTGAGATCCTTAGTAAAACCGGTTATTAGTGTAATTGAAACCATCCCCATTCATAACCTTCTTGTCAAAATGCAAAAGGAACGGATCCATATGGCCATTTTGTTAGATGAGTATGGTGGAACATCCGGTCTAGTCACAGTAGAGGATATCTTAGAGGAGATTGTTGGAGAAATCCGTGATGAATTTGATGCAGATGAAGTAGCGGAGATTCGTAAGTTAGGGGTCAATCATTATATTTTTAGCTCGAAAGTGTTAGTTAACGAAGTTAATGATACGTTGGGGACAAACCTAAACGACGAAGAAATCGATACACTTGGCGGGTGGTTCCTGACAAGGAATATTGATGCCAAGTTGGGCGATGAATTAGTAGAAGAAGGATTCACCTTCAAAGTTAAAGAAATTGAAGGGCATCATATCTTATTTTTGGAAGTCAGCAAGAAGTAATAAACAAAAAGGTCTTTGCCACTTATAATGGCAAGGACCTTTTTTCGCTCTAAATCAATTCATAATCCTCCACATTAATCCACATCCTAATCATAGCTTTTTTATCCCTTTAACACGGTAGTTTGTTGGCATTTACAGCTTAATTTCCACATGTTATACTCATTTCCATAAATTTTTGTAATATAGTATTTTATTAGACAACGATGGTTCCAGACCAAAAGGAGTAAATAATGAAGAAAAAGCTTAATCAATACGGGGAAAATTCAAGAGTAATGAAGGTATTAGAATACATATATGTGCTAGTAGGGGCTGCTTTAGTAGCGATTGCCTTTAATGTTTTTTTACTGCCAAATCGAGTGGCATCCGGTGGTGTAAGTGGCATCAGTACGATTTTATATGAAGTAGTGGGTTGGGAACCGGCTTATGTTCAATGGGCACTAAATATTCCATTATTTATCGCTGGGGTTATTTTATTAGGAAAGCATTTCGGGGTAAAAACCCTGGTTGGAACGATTTTTTTACCGTTGGTCGTCTTTTTAACAAAGGAATGGGAGCCATGGACGAATGACCCGCTGCTAGCTTCATTATTTGGCGGCATTTTTGTTGGACTGGGAATTGGTATTGTTTTTCTAGGAAAGGCATCAACGGGTGGAACGGACCTAGCAGCACAAATTATCCATAAATACACTGGAATGACGCTTGGAAAGTGTGTTGCCGTTATTGATGGAATAATTGTTCTATCAGCAGCACTGGTATTTGATATTGAAAGCGGGTTATACGCGTTATTGGGCTTATATGCGACTAGCAAAACAATTGATTTGGTTCAAGTTGGGATTGGCCGTTCAAAAATGGCGATGATCATTACCAATAACCAAGATGAGGTTCGGGAGGCTATCTTAACTAAAATCGATAGAGGTGTTACAAAACTATCAGGGCACGGTGGTTATACGGACTCTGAACGCCCTATTTTGATGTGTGTGTTTGATCACACCGAGTTCACAAAATTGAAACAATTAGTGAAAAGTATTGACCCGACTGCCTTTGTCATTGTTATGGACGCAGGAGAGGTGTTAGGAAAGGGTTTCAAAAATTCATAAAATTGTTATAATAAAATTGCTATAGTATTCATTGACATTTTACAAGGGGGATTTTGAAATGAAAAAGAAATTACTAGCATTATTATTAGGAACTACTATCGTTTTAAGTTTGGCTGCTTGTGGCGGTGGTGATGACACTTCAAAAGACACTGCAAGTGCTGGAAATGCTGAGAAATTATTCTCACAAAAATGTTCAAGCTGTCATGCGGCAGATCTTAAAGGTGGAGTAGGCCCGGATTTAACAAAGATTGGATCAAAATACGATCAAGCCGGTATTGAAAAAATCATCAATGATGGCGGAAAAACAATGCCTAAAGGCCAATTAACTGGTGGAGATGTAACAACTGTTGCAAAATGGTTAGCTGCGAAAAAATAATAAATAGAGGAAACGTCCTAGACTTTCATGTCGAGGGCGTTTTTTTATTTAGGGCGTTTTTTGTGAGGTTGTAATATTTTGTAGAATTGTGTCAATTTACGCAAGAAGCCCAATGTGCAGTTTTGTGAAAAATTACAAGAGCAACTATTTATAGTAATGTTCCAATGCAGGTCAAATATGGATGAATTTTGTCAAGTTGATACGAAACTGTAATATTTTTTTTCGGCAAAATGTCAATCTATGATGGTATAATGAACTAGTGTCATTTCACAAACAAGATTTTTGTTGAGTTTTGTTTGTTATTGTCGGATGCTTACTAAAATCATTTTTTTGGCAAATTAGTACTATTTTTTATTGAAAAGTGGCAGAGCGCCTTTTATAAAAAGCTCAAGTTCTTCTATGACATACTGTGATATAGGTGATAAAAATGATAGAAATGAAAGATGTGTTTAAAAAATATCCGAATGGGGTTACCGCTGTTAATGGGATTAGTGTCCAGATTAAGCAGGGGGAATTTGTCTATGTTGTTGGCCCAAGTGGAGCGGGAAAATCTACCTTTATCAAGATGATGTACCGCGAAGAAAAGCCCACTAAAGGTGACATTATGATTAATGGTGTGAACCTAGCCAGAATTAAAAACAGTAAGGTTCCGCTTTTACGAAGAAATATTGGTGTTGTGTTCCAAGATTTCAAATTGCTTCCTACTTTAACCGTGTATGAGAATGTGGCTTATGCCTTAGAGGTAATTGAGGAGCAGCCGAAGTACATTAAAAGGCATGTTATGGAAACATTAGAACTTGTGAATTTACGTCATAAGGCAAGAATGCTACCAACAGAGCTTTCTGGAGGAGAACAACAGCGGGTATCAATTGCTCGTTCGATTGTGAATTCACCGAAAGTGGTCATTGCTGACGAGCCAACAGGAAATCTAGATCCGGACACTTCGTGGGAGATTATGAAAATCTTTGATGAAATCAACACGAGAGGAACAACCGTTGTCATGGCAACACATAACCGCGAAATCGTTAATACGATCAAAAAGCGTGTTATTGCCATTGAAAGCGGAAAAATTGTTCGGGACGAGCGGAAGGGTGAATACGGCTATGAAGCTTAGAACAATCCACCGTCACGTAAGAGAAAGCTTAAAAAGTATTGCTAGGAATGGCTGGATGACCTTTGCGTCAGTCAGTGCTGTAACGGTTACACTTCTTTTGGTGGGTGTATTTTTCGTTATTATGATGAATCTAAATAAAGTAGCTACCACAATTGAAGAGGATGTAGAAATTCGTGTTCACATCGATTTGGCGGCAAATAAAGAAGATCAGCAAGCTTTAAGGACTAAAATTGAACAGATCCCCGAAGTTAAAACGGTAAAGTTCTCTTCAAAAGAGAAGGAACTTAAGGATATGATTAAAAGCCTTGGCACTGAGGGTGAAGCTTTTAAACTGTTTGAACAAGATAACCCGTTAAATGATGTATTCATCGTGAAAACGAAAGATCCAGTTGATACGATGAAAACTGCTACTAAAATTAAAAAGCTTGAATATGCCTCAAAAGTTAAATATGGACAAGGCGAAGTCGAAAAGTTATTTAGTTTTACGAAGGTTAGTCGGAATGTTGGAGCAGCTTTAATTGTTGGATTACTGTTTACAGCGATGTTCTTAATTTCCAACACCATTAAAATTACCATTGTTGCTAGAAGAAATGAAATTGAGATTATGAGACTCGTAGGGGCAACGAATGCTTTTATTCGCTGGCCATTTTTCCTTGAAGGCTTATGGCTTGGCGTTCTTGGTTCAATCATTCCAATCATTGTAGTTGGAATGGGCTACTATTATTCGTATGATTATCTGGCACCAAAGTTGAAGGATCATTTTATGAAATTGCTAGACTTTTATCCTTTTATCTATCAAATTTCAGGGATGCTTTTGCTAATGGGAGCATTGATAGGTGTTTGGGGAAGTTTAATGTCAATTCGGAAGTTTTTAAAGGTATAGCAATGATGATGGACATCGGGAATTTAAGTTGAAGATATAAAGGAAAGCTTGGAGGGACGGGGGAAAGTCCCTCCAAGCTACAATTCTTTTTGATTGATATAGTTTAACGATTAACCCGTACATAGATAAGCGTGGAAAGGAGAAATCGGTTTTGAAACAAACAGTATACACACTATCACTTGCAGCTACATTGACTCTTGCTTCTTTTTTACCTGGACTCGCTGTAGACCCGGCTTCTGCATCTAAGCTAACGGATCTAAAAAATCAAAAAACACAAATTAATCAGGAAAAGTCTGCGGTATCTTCGGATATTAATGAAGCAGATCAAAAGATTAATAGTATTAAAAGTGAGCAAGAGGGCGTAAAGACAGAAAAGCAGCGGCTAGATCTGGCTATTGGAGATACAAATACGAAGTTGCTTCAAAAGTCTTCAGAAATTGAAACAACTAAGGGTGAAATCCAGCAGCTTCAAACAGAGGTTCAACAAATAACAGAACGAATCAACAAGCGAAATGAAATGTTAAAAGAACGTGCACGCTCATTCCAGGAAAACGGTGGCATGGTCAACTACATGGATGTGCTCATGGGTGCACAAAGCTTCGGAGAGTTCATTGATCGTGTCGGAGCTGTAGCAACATTAGTTGAAGCCGACCAAGATATTCTTCGTCAACAGAAGCAAGATAAGCAACTTCTTGAGGATAAGCAAGTACAAGTTCAAAATGATTTGGCTTCGCTTCAAAAAATGGTGGCAGATCTTGAAGCTTTGAAAGTTGAATTAAATGGACAAATAGCACAGCAAGATCAGATAATGGCATCACTTCAACAACAAGAAGAGCAAGCCCATGCTGAAAAACTAGAAAAAGAAGAGCAAGCAGAAATTTTGGCTGCTCAACAAGCTGCCATTCAACAAGCGATTAAAATGGAAGAACAGCGTATTAAAGATGAAGCAGCAAAGCAACAGCAACAACAAGCTAGTAGCGGTAATACAGGTGGAAGTACGGGTGGTACTAGTACGGCTACACCAGGAGTTTCTAGCGGATATTGGACAAAACCTGCAGTAGGAACGCTCACATCTGGATTAGGAATGCGCTGGGGCTCTTTCCATGCTGGAATTGATATTGCTAATAAAGTTTCTGTACCAATCTTAGCAGCAGCAGATGGCGTAGTCATTCGTTCTTATTATTCAAGCAGTTATGGGAACTGTATTTTCATTTCCCATTACAATAATGGTCAAGTTTACACAACTGTTTACGCTCATATGAACACACGTTTAGTTTCGGGTGGTGCGGTGAAAAAAGGCCAACAAATTGGTACGATGGGAAATACAGGTGATTCAACTGGTCAACATCTTCACTTCGAATTACACGTCGGTGAGTGGAACGCAGCCAAATCAAACGCAGTCAATCCTTTGAATTATATACCAATGTAAACCAAGAAGGGGCTTAAAGAGCCCCTTCTTTTACGTTACTGTGTTAACCGGATGATTGGGGCGTGCCCCCCTTTTCTTTAACGCATTGGGGGTCAGGCACCGCTTTGTGCGTCGCCGCTTTCAAGTGTCGATGGTCAACACCCTTTTTAATGTAATTTTAATGTTGTTTTAATACCCCATATAATGGAGAGTCGTATACTGTTATGGAACCTTTAGTATACAAAACAGATTAAATGGGGTGACTTCGAAGTATGATGAGGAAAAAAATTTTGATTTTATCATCCACATACGGTGATGGCCATAAACAGGTGGCAAATGCCATTAGCGAAGCCATTAATCTTTCAATCTCTGAGTATGAACCGATTATATTAAATGTGATGGAGATTATCCATCCACATTCACATCAGATTAGTCATTTTCTTTATATGCAAGGCATAAAAAAATTCCCACAACTCTATGGTTATTTATATAAAAAGACATATCAAATCAATACTTTTTCCAAAATGCTTAACACATTTTTGTTAATGGGAATGCATTCTATCCTCCAAATATTGCAAGAGGAAAAACCAGCCATTGTTGTTAGCACATATCCCTTTGCAGCAGGTGTCATGTCAAAGTTGAAAGAAAAAGGATTAACTGATATCCCGGCGGTTACCGTGATTACTGATTATACGAATCATTCTTATTGGATTCACCCTTTAACCGATAAGTACATTGTAGGATCAGAACATGTTCAAAATAAGTTAATTGAAATTGGAATAGATCGTTCTAAGATTGCCAATGCAGGAATTCCTATTCGCCCAAGGTTTTTCCAAGGCTTATCTCGGAAGCTTTTGAAGGAAAAGTATGGTCTGAATCCTAACGTTTTCACCTTGCTGATCATGGGTGGTGGCCTGGGATTGCTGGGCAAGGGTTTATCCTCCATCCGACAGCTAGAAAGTATAACTATTCCCATTCAAATCTTGATTTTATGCGGACGAAATGAAAAACTAAAAAAAAGGCTGGAAATATACAAAGAAAATTCTAAACATGATATTATATTGCTGGGTTTCACAGAAGATGTGAATGAACTAATGATGATTTCGGACCTCTTAATTACAAAACCTGGTGGGGTCACAGTTACTGAGGCGATTTCAATGGAGTTACCCTTGTTGATTCACTATTCCTTACCAGGACAGGAAGAGGAGAATGAGACCTATTTAATGCAAAGTGGGGTAGCGATGAAGGCAGAGAATGACGAGGATTTGGCTATTAAAATTCAAGGTATAATCAATAATCCGCGGAAACTGCAATTTTTTCAGCAAAAAGAAAAACAACTTCAGAAAAAGACCTCATTATTAGAAACGATTGGAGTTATTTTAGGATATCTTGATCAGGCAATGTAAACAAACAGAGGGTCTTATGGCATAAATTTGAGACGGGATAAATGTGGATAAGAAGCGTGAGGAGTGGAAAATGACATGAGGGCATTAATGACTTTACTAATCGCGTGCATCATTCTGTATGCTCTTGTTCCATGGATATTAACCTTTTTCCTTGGTTTGAAAGTCATAAAGAAAACTAATCTTTCTAGTAAAATAGCTTTTACCTTTGATGATGGTCCAAATCCCAAGTATACTCCGGAATTATTAGATCTTTTAAAGGAGCATCATGTAAAGGCAACATTTTTTGTGCTAGGTTCAAAGGCAGAGTTGTATCCAGAAATCATCCGCAGAATCCATCGTGAAGGTCACTTAATTGGGATTCATAATTATGTTCATCGCTCAAATTGGGTCATGACCCCTTGGAGGACGTACAAAGAACTTTTACAATGTAATTCCATTATTGAAGCAATAACAGGAGAAAAGCCCATTTACTACCGGCCACCTTGGGGTCTTTTGAACCTTTTTGATTTATTTTTAATAAAAACACATCAAATTGTGTTATGGTCATTAATGGCAGGTGACTGGAAGAGTAAGGGTGGGAGCATCAAGATTAAAAATATTTTGATGAAGAAACTAAAACCCGGTGGAATCGTTTTACTACATGATAGTGGGGAGACCTTCGGGGCAGATATTAATGCGCCCGAAAACACGATAAGGGCACTAGCTGAAGTGTTAGCAGTGGTAAAATCTAAAGGACTAGAATGTGTAAGAGTAGATGATATGTTATTCTTAAACAATAAAGATCAATATGACCAAATAGCAAAAACTAATCTAGCTAAATAACACGTACAAAGGAGCAGCAAATCGATGATGCATTATATTACTGCAATTATTTTGGGTATGGTTGAAGGTTTAACTGAATTCCTCCCCGTTTCTTCAACAGGGCACTTAATCCTATCTGGAGAGCTACTGAACTTTAAAGGTGACAACGCAAAAACGTTTGAGATTTTTATTCAGTTAGGGTCGATTTTAGCCGTGGTCGTTGTCTTTTGGAAACGGTTTTTAAATATTCTCGGGCTAATTGGGGATCACAAAAACAAATTGAACATTCTTCATGTCATCTTTGCGATGATTCCGGCAGTAATCTTAGGTTTATTGCTTCACGATGCGATTAAAACCTATCTATTCTCTTCAAATACGGTCGTAATTGGTTTAGTGGCCGGCGGGATATTGATGATATATGCTGAAAAGAAAAAAGCACCGGATTTAATCACAAGCCTGGATAAACTAACTTATGCACAGGCTTTCAAAATTGGCTTATTTCAATGTCTTGCGCTTTGGCCTGGTTTCTCAAGGTCAGGTTCGACCATTTCTGGTGGTTTACTAGTCGGAGCAGATCGGAAGGTTTCTGCTGACTTTTCATTCATTGTTGCTGTACCGATGATGGTTGCAGCATCAGGACTAGACTTATTAAAGAGCTATGACACCTTATCAATGAGTGATGTGCCATTTTTTGCTGTCGGCTTCGTAACTGCATTTATAATGGCTCTCCTTGCCATCAAAATATTCCTTAAAGTAGTCGCAAAAGTTAAATTAACACCTTTCGCCTACTACCGCTTTATCCTTGCTATCATTGTCTATCTGTTCCTCAACAAATAGGGTGGACTTTAGCGCTGTAAAGCACCGGGGGTCAGGCACCACTTAGTACTTTAATGTGAGAAAGCACAGTTTGTATTCTGTGCTTTTTTTTGAACACGAAAGAAAGTATAAGTTTTTGAACTTAGGTAATTGGCTAGCGCAAGCAGCCCAGCGACTAGTGTACTTCACTCTCTTCCCTACGATAAGTCAACATCGGATCGCTTTGCTCTCCGTGTTTCCTTTATCTCGGTCAGAGAGCTCCAGTCCATACGTCGCTAACCAGGGCGCTTGCGCTTTAGTGAGGAGATGTTGGGTGATGAAGATTAGTGTGGTTATTGCGGATGATAATTCCTTCATTAGAGAGGGAATGAAGATTATTTTGAGTACTTATGAAGAGTTTGAGGTTTTGGATACGGTAAGTGATGGCCAGGAGGCTGTTGATTATTGTAAAAATCACGATGTGGATGTAGCCTTATTGGATGTCCGGATGCCTAATATGAATGGTGTCGAGGCTACGAAACGCATCACAGAGCAAACAAAAACCAAACCGTTAATTTTAACAACATTTGATGATGATGAGTATATTCTTGATGCCATCAAAAATGGCGCCAAAGGTTATTTGTTGAAAAATAACGATCCTGAGCGAATCCGTAATGCTATTATCAGTGTATTTAATGGGAACACGGTTATGCAGGATGTTGTGCTGGATAAAATAAAATCAAACTTAAAAAATAAACATGAGAAAGAAACCACTATTGATAAGAGTCTCTTCACAGAAAGAGAACTAGGGATCATGTCGCTGATTGCTAAAGGTTTCTCAAACAAAGAAATTTCCAAACAGCTTTTCATTTCGGAAGGAACAATTGCCAACTATATTACTTCTGTTTTAAGTAAAACGGGGCTTGAGCATCGAACGCAAATAGCAATCTATTACCTGACTGGAAAAGTGAATGAATAGAGGAGACCAAGATGGAATTTTGGCTTATCGTTTGTAAAATCATATTGTTAGCCTTCCTTGCCGCGAATTACATCCAATCTGACATCACCAAATTACCTTGGATGGTGTTCTCGCTGCTCCTCTATCTTTGTGTTAATATCGCCATTTATATAGTAAAAAAGGATGAACTAAAAAAAGTAGTCATTTTGCTGTCAATCATGACTATCATCGTTGCCTATGATTATGTCCAACCGCTTTTTATCCTTCTTTTACCGTTGAGTCTATGTGAAGTAGGTTCTAATTTTTTACAAAAGAAATGGCAGCTGTTTTTGTTTGTTCTAGCTCCAGTCCTGTTGATCAGAGAAAATTTTGAATTAATGTATGCACTTGTAGCGGCGTTATGTTTCACTGTTTTTGTAATGAATGAGATTTTTTCCATTCGACTGACCAAGTTTGAATCCCAGATGGACCAAATGAGAAAAAATATTCAAAAACTAACAAAAAATCTAAATGAAAATAATGAATACATACGACAATCCGAGTACACGTTTAAATTGGAAGAGCGGAATCGTCTATCTCAAGAGATTCATGATAAGATTGGGCACTCGATGACAGGAGCGCTCATTCAAATGGAGGCTTCTAAACGGTTAATGGAAATTGACAAAGGCAAAGCTCAAGAACTGCTTCAAAATGCCATTAACATCTCCAAGGACGGAATCGAAAACATCCGACTTACTTTAAAAAATATGAAACCACCAACCGAACAGCTTGGCATCAATCGAATCAAATTATTCATTGATGAATTTTCAGCCCAACACAATATAAAGACAAACTTCCTATATGAAGGAAATGTGGAAATCATAACGGCGATTCAGTGGAAAATCATTCATGAAAACTTAACCGAGGCGCTTACCAACTCGATGAAATACGCTGAGGCAACTGCCGTATCCATCGAGATTCATGTCTTGAATAAACTCATCAAATTGGAAATCAAAGATAATGGAAAGGGAGCTCAGAAAATTACAAAGGGTCTTGGTATCGTTGGAATGGAAGAGCGAACAGCGTCGATTAATGGAACAATCATCGTTGATGGCTTGGAGGGCTTCACGGTTACGATGTTATTTCCGACA
The DNA here is from genome assembly GCA_963524115.1 of uncultured Bacillus sp. Lineage (GTDB taxonomy): Bacteria > Bacillota > Bacilli > Bacillales > Cytobacillaceae > Bacillus_BU. The sequence goes on along the minus strand of CAURFY010000029.1, from coordinate 2,051 downwards.
CATGAATGAACAATCTCTCGGTGAAAATATGAATATTCTCATGTAAAAAGGATGAACTAATGCACTGTCGTTAGATCATCCTTTTTTTTATAATTAAAACATGAATAAGAAAGCGAGAGGTGAGACAAATGAACGTTTTAGAAGTGAAGAATCTTACAAAAAAATTTGGCGATTTTATCGCTGTTGATAATATCTCATTAGCTGTAGCAGAAGGTGAAATATTTGGATTTCTTGGTGCGAATGGGGCTGGGAAAAGTACGGTTATCAATATGATTTCTGGACTCCTACGAAGTAACGAGGGTGAAATTAATATCCTAGGTAAAACAATTGTTAAGAATAAACGATTTGCCAAAATGAACATTGGCATCGTTCCACAAGATTTAGCGATATATGAAGATTTAACCGCCTATGAAAATGTTAACTTTTTTGCAGGATTGTACGGTTTACGAGGTGCTGAGCTGAATAAACAAGTTGAAGAAGCGTTACAATTTGTCGGACTAAGTGATAAGAAGAAAAGTTATCCTCGTGATTTTTCCGGTGGGATGAAAAGGCGATTAAACATTGCTTGTGCCATTGCTCATCGCCCGAAAATCATCATTATGGACGAACCCACAGTGGGAATTGATCCGCAATCGAGGAATTATATTCTCCAATCCGTTCGGAAACTAAACGAAGAGGGCTGTACCATCATCTACACGAGCCACTACATGGAAGAAGTTGAAGAGATTTGTTCAAAAATCGCCATCATTGATCATGGGAAAATTATTGCTGAAGGCACAAAGGAACAGCTTAAAGCGATTATTACCAACACCAAGGACGTTTGGATAGAATGCAAAACAAATGAACATTTCGATGTGGATCAATTAAAAGAATTAAATGGGGTCAAAGCTGTCCAGGTTGAAGAAAATCTGATTAAAATTAGTTCAAATTCAGAAGTGAATAACTTGAACAAAATCATTCAATATTTTATCAATCATGATATTGAAGTCCGCTCCCTTGAACAAAAGGCACCAAATCTTGAGACTGTATTTCTGACTTTAACCGGACGGAACCTCCGCAACTAATCTTTCTTCTAAAGTCATGCTAAGTGCAAAATAACCGAAATGGAGGGTTCATCCAATGAATATATTAAAGATTGCCTGGACTGGAATCAAACGTGATTTCCGTGATATCAGAACGTTGGTATTTATGTTGGCTTTTCCGATTGTTTTGATGTTAATCCTTGGATCGGCGCTTTCAGCCGCCTTTACTAACACGATTTCCGTCGATGACATTCACGTTTTATATAAAGATACTGGGGCAAGCGAGTTCACGCCCTATTTTAACTCTTTTACAAAAGAAGCAAGTAAGTCTGGAATTTATTTTAAAAAGGCAGCAAATGAAGTGGATGGCAAAAATGAAGTTGAGGAGGGAAACTATCAAGGTTATGTTGAAATAACGGATAAGGGACTCCAGCTTTACACTAATGATCGCACCAGCATCGAAGCGAACGTTATTGGTGGGATGCTTTCCGCTTTTGTCGATAAATATAATGTATTATTTGAGGTCGTAAAGGTAGATTCCAATCAAGTCGGTCATGTCCTCGGGGCTAGTCAAGACGACTATATTCAGCAGTCATCATTACATTCAGCCAAACAGCCCGGTTCGATGGATTACTATGCTGTAGCGATGACGACCATGATTGCGCTCTATGCGGCCATGGGCGCAAGCTATCTTCTCCGTGGGGAAAGACTGCGGAAGACAGCCGATCGATTATTGGCTGCACCAGTAAGCAAAGCTGAAATTTTTCTTGGTAAAATTTTTGGAAGTATCGTCTTAAACTTTCTTTGTGTTCTAATCGTTGTGGTATTCAGCAAGTTTGTTTTCAAAGCAAATTGGGGCGAACATTTGGGACTTGTCCTAGTTATCTTGCTAACTGAAGTGTTCTTAGCAATTAGTTTTGGACTTGGGGTAAGCTATATTACCAAAACTGGCGCAGCCTCCAAAATGATTGTGATGATCGTTGTTCAAATTTCTTCTATGATTGGTGGAGCCTATTATAAATTAAGTGA
>CAURFY010000028.1:0-13992 GCA_963524115.1 uncultured Bacillus sp. | reverse complement strand
ATTGAGACGAATTCCATCAAATAGTCTGGTTAACAAACAATCAATTTCATTTGCAAAATTTCCAACTTGTTTTCTAACAAAGCAAAAATCCAGATAAGTCTCATTGTTCATCAGTTTTCACGCCTTCCGCTTTAGATCATGTCTGTAAACGTATATCGCGATTGGGAACAACAAAACGTTAATTATGCTAGATATAAGTGCATTTAGATAATTTTGATAAAAATATTGATGGACCATATACTGAGTAAAAGCAAGATTGAGCAATAAAATTAAACAAAGTAAAACAACACTAAAGTATTTATGCTTCATACCGCTTCACCTTCACTGCGTACACCGCACCCTTTTCTACTTTTATTTGGATTTCAGGTAGTGGACGACGAGGTGGCCCCGCAATTGGTGAACCTGTCTCAACATCAAATTTTCCATGATGGCATGGACAAATCATCTCGCCCTCTTCTTTTACCCAAAAGACTGGGCAACGCAGATGGGTACATGCATTTTGGTACGCTACATATTTTTCATCTGACAAACGGATCAGAATGGCGTCATCATGTTCACCAGGAAACTTAAAATCAACGGCGTCACCAATTGCCAGTGCTTTTACATCAGTAATTTTTTTATGTTTATACTCCTTTTCACCCAGACCAATAAGCTCTTTGGCAGCTAAGCCTCCCCATGGTAGAGATGAAACTGCAAATACCCCTGCTGCACCTACCAATGTTTTCATAAATCCCCGGCGATCCAGTTTTCGTTCATTATTTCGGTTTATATTATGAGTGTAATTATCTTCATCAAAGGGGATTTTATTATTTTTTTCCGTCATGCGAATCCCTCCTAAAACAACTTGGTAATTCCCTGTAAAATACCGGGAAGATTTACACGAACATTTGTCTCATTTTCAAGATAAGGCGAGCTTGTTACCCATTTGCCATTATCCATATTGTAGGCTTGTTTCTTATTTTCTATTTCTTCATCTGTTAACCATTGCAACGTGTTAGTCGGACATACACTTGCACACATTGGTGGAATCCCATCTTTACTGCGGTCGATACAAAGGTCACACTTATACATCAGATTTTGCTCGGTATCAAATTTGGGAATTCCATAAGGACAAGCAATCGTACAGTTTTGACAGCCAATACATTTTTCTACAAGTGCTGACAAGACGGCACCTGTTTCATGGATTTGAATCGCTTGAGCTGGACAGCTTCTTGCACATGCTGGGTTCACACAGTGAAGGCACATTAGAGGCATCGTCTGACGATTAACAAGCGGGTTCACATCATAAACGTAATTGCGGTTGCGTTCCTCATGACCTCCACACTGTGTACAAGCGGCCAAACAAGACCGGCATCCGATACAATTATCCAGTTCAATATAGAGCCTCTTTTTCATTTATTGCACCTTCGTTTCTATTTTTTCAATCTGTGCTGCACATGCTTTAAACTCAGGCATCCGCGACATTGGATCTAGCGCAGGAATCGTTAAGAGATTGATCGATTGGTCATGTCCAAAATGATATGGAACAAATACAGTATCTTTTCTAATAGCTTCGGTAATTTTAACCTTGTAGTCTGCTTCTCCCCGCCGGGTGAATAGCCGAACCACTTCTTCATGTTCAATATTGTAATGAGCAGCAAGATCTGGATGTACTTCCACAAAAGGTTCAGGACACATATCACGTAAAAATGGAATTCTTCTTGTTTGGTTTCCAGACAAGTAGTGGTATACAACACGTCCCGTGGTTAAACGAATTGGATAATCTTGGTCCGGCTCTTCAGCAGGTGGTCGATATGGTAATGCACAAATTTTGGCTTTTCCATCGGGATGATAGAATTTTTTATCAAGGAACATATGTGGGGTCCCTTCATCCGATTCATCTTTACATGGCCAAAATACACCATCTTGTTTTTCGATTTTATCCCATGTTGCACCGTAATAATCGGCATAACCACCTTTAGAGGCTAAGCGGAATTCATCCGCAACATCCTTAGCAGTTTGTAAATGTGAAAAATACTTACCTCTACCAAGTCGTTCAGACAATTCAACTTGAATTTGCCAATCTGGTTTTGATTCTCCCACTGGCTCTTGAGCTTTGTTGATTTTAATAATCCGGCCTTCCAGGTTGGTTACTGTTCCTTCATCTTCAGACCAAGTAACGGTTGGCAGTACCACATCAGCAAATTCTGCTGATTCTGATAGATAAAAATCCACACAAACCATGAAGTCAAGGTTCTTCATCTGTTCTCGAACATAATTTAAATTGGGTGCAGATACGGCTGGGTTTGAGCATAATAAGTACAAGCCACGAATTGTTTTTTGTTCCATTAGTTCAAACATTTCATAGGCTGATACACCTGGCTGTGGCATTTCTTCTGGTGTGATTCCCCAAACCTTACATACCTCTTCAACATGCTTTGGATTGGTAATTTTACGGTATCCAGGTAGAAGGTCCGATTTTTGACCATGCTCACGACCTCCTTGGCCATTGCCTTGACCAGTAAAAGTGGCAACGCCTGCTTTCGGACGACCAATTTTCCCTGTAACTAATGCTAGGTTGGTATAGCCTGAAACATTATCAACGCCTTTATGTTGCTGCTCAATTCCGCGTGCAAACATGACTATTGCATTTGGTGCTTTTCCGTATATTTCAGCAGCACGAATAATTTTTTCAGGTGCAACACCTGTTAACTCACTGGTATATTCGGGTGTAAATTGTTCGACCAACTCTTTTGTTTCTTCAAAACCATTTGTATGATTTTTCACAAATTCTTCGTCTGCATATCCATTTTGAATTAACAAATTTAAGATTCCGTTTGCGAGTGCTAGGTCTGTACCTGGTTTTAAATCAAGATGAACATCTGCACGTCTAGCAATTGGTGTTTCCCGAGGGTCAGCAACAATCAAATATCCGCCGCGTTCTTGAACCGCCCAAACACGGAACATTGAGGTAGGGTGACATTCTGCTGTATTACTACCAGCAATAAACAAACAATCCGTTTCGTGAAGATCTGTCCAGGGTAACGTTGATCCCCGATCCACACCAAAGCTTCTTAAAAACCCACCAGCTGCACTCGACATACAGAAACGACCATTATAATCGATATAACGCGTTTGCAGTCCAACACGGGCAAATTTCCCAGTCAAATAGCACTTTTCATTGGTCATCGATACACCACTGTAGACACTTAAACTGTCTTTGCCGTAATTTTGTTGAAGTTCTTGAAATCTTTTTGCGATTAGATCGTAAGCTTCTTCCCAAGTAGCTTCACGGAAGCCATCCTTTGTCCCTTTCAGAGCTGCATTATCCCGGATTAGCGGTTTTAAAATCCGATCATCATGGTTTGTTTGCTGGTAGGCTGTCACTCCTTTTGGACACATCTTCCCTACTGTAACTGGCCAATCATAACGAGGCTCGACCCCAATAATTTTGTTGGTTGCTGTATTAACACGTAAATTCATTCCACATTGCATTCCACAATAGCTACAGTGTGTTTTAATCAATTTTTCACCAGGGTGAATGACGTTTTCAATTTCTTTAAAAAATTTATCCCTTTGCATTTTGATTTGCCTCCTTTACCTTTACTTCATGGGTAGGAAATCCTGCGAACTGTGCAATTCGGTATTTTCGACGACATGGTAAACATAGCTCTGCTAAATGGGCTCCTTGATTCGTTTTGAACTCAATTTCGTTCATTCCTAAAACTTGAATGACATCCTGTGATTGTTCATTCGATACGAACTTCTCACCACAAACCTTACATTCTTTCATTGCTTGTTTTGCATAATGTTCTCGGTAGTTTTTTGCTAAAACACTCATTGGACGAAATGGAATATGAGCTAACTTTCCAAAAGGAAGATAGATGAGTGTGATGATGACTGAAAATTGATGAATGATGGACATAATTGGTTGGCCAGCACCATGTAAAAAGACGTTCATAAAGGTTAGTAATAACCCCGTTACGCTAATAAAAAGCAGTAAATAAAGTGGCATAAAATCATAAATGAAATTCTGTTCCGCACGGGCCTGCATATTTTTTATCCTGCGGTAAAGTGCCATCGAAACTCCAGCAATGACCATCATGGCTGTAAAATTCAAGGCATTGTAGGATAGGAAGCCGATTATCCCATCAGCCTTGATTTTCATAATATCGATCCCCATCAGTACAATCGTATAATAACCATTATCCTGCATCGTGAAGTACATCCAACCAAAGACGAGTGGAAAGGTCACAAAACACGAAAGGATACAACCCCACCCTAATAAAAGATGCTGCGTCCAGCGGTAAATACCCCGATTCCAAATAAAGTTGTAGGTAGCTAAATGCTCGACTGAGGTTTTCGGGGTCGATTTTCTAAATAAAAGTTTGAGACCCTTTTTGATGATTATTTTCGTTGGTGGTCTTTCTCCCCAAGCAATAAATCGATAAAAGAATCCACCTATAAATACAACGGTACCAACCATGTATCCATATAAGTTCAAATCAATGTGTGTAAACATTCTTGTTCCAATAAAAACTAAAATGATAAGTCCAAAAACAGTTAAAAACATAGATTTTGCAAAATGGGAAGCAAATGCATTCTGAAACGAATGCCCCGTTTCTTTATTAGTCCTAGGTTTTGATTGCATCTTAAGTCCTCCTCAAAACAAATATAGCCATTAGATATACTCATTGTACTTGTCGGAACTTGTCAAAGAATATCAGGGAACTTCCCTATCATTGGGAGGAAATCCCCCTAATCCACGGCATTCGTTCAATGTTTGTACACAAGTATGGGAATCAGGAGAAAGAACGCACCTTTTTAAAAGGAAAAATTTTCAACTTCGATAAATGACGATATCCACGCAAAAAAACAGGTAGTCCAGTAAAATGGATCACCTGTTTTATGTGCACAAATCACTATTTAATTAATGGCCTCCTAAATAAGCCATCTTCACTTGATCACTTGCATTAAGCTCTTCAGCAGTTCCAGATAAAACAACCCGACCCGTTTCAATAACATAGGCACGGTGTGCAACAGATAGAGCCATATTAGCATTTTGCTCCACTAACAAAATGGTCGTTCCATCTTTATTAATTTGTTTAATAATGTCAAAAATAGTTTTAACTAAAATCGGCGCTAATCCCATTGAAGGCTCATCCAATATAAGTAGCTTGGGACGTGCCATTAATGCCCGGCCCATGGCAAGCATCTGTTGTTCACCACCAGATAAAGTACCTGCTTGCTGCTTACTACGCTCTTTTAATCGTGGGAATAATTGAAATACCTTTTCAAAATCCGCTTGGATCCCAGCCTTATCATTCCGCAAAAATGCTCCAAGCTCTAAGTTTTCCTCCACACTCATATTAGCAAATACCCGACGGCCTTCTGGAACGTGTGAGATTCCCCTTTTTACAACTGTTTGTGCCGGTTTCCCTGCAATCGAAACTCCTTCATAAAGGATGTCCCCTTGCTTCGGTTTTAACAAGCCCGAAATTGATTTGAGAAGAGTACTCTTCCCAGCACCATTGGCACCGATTAAAGTCACAATCTCACCTTGATTAATTTCCAGGGAAACTCCCTTTAAAGCTTGGATATTTCCATAGAACACATTAATATCATTAACTTTAAGCATTTGCTGGAGCCTCCTCTCCGAGATACGCCTCAATGACCTTTGGATTATTTCTGATTTCTTCTGGTGTACCCTGAGCAATTAGTTGTCCATGGTCCAGCACGTAAATTCGTTCGCAAACTCCCATTACCAACTGCATATCATGCTCGATAAGCAAAACAGTTAGTCCAAACTTTTCTCTAATAAAAGAAATAAGCTTCATCAACTCATGTGTTTCTTGGGGGTTCATACCTGCCGCTGGCTCATCTAGTAATAAAAGCTCCGGTTGTGCAGCTAACGCTCTAGCTATTTCTAATCGTCTTTGCTGCCCATAAGGTAAATTTTTTGCCTTTTCATATTTAAAGCCATCTAAATTAAATATTTTCAAAAAATCAATTGCCTTGTCTTCCATTTCCTTTTCACCTTTAAAATGGGTAGGTAAACGGAATATAGAACTAAAAATAGAATGCTTGGCATTGGAATGGTAAGCAACTTTAACATTATCAAGAACAGATAACTCGTCAAAAAGCCTAATATTTTGAAAGGTACGGCTAATCCCTTTACGGGTAATCTTGTACGGCTTTAAACCATTCAAACGTTGTCCGTTAAAAGTAATATTTCCTTCAGTGGGGACGTACACACCTGTAAGCAGGTTGAAAAATGTCGTTTTTCCTGCCCCATTTGGACCAATTAAGCCAACCAGTTCCCCTTTATTTAATTCCGCGTTTATTTCAGAAACAGCTTTTAACCCGCCGAATCGGATCCCAACACTATCAACTTTAAGCAAGGATGTCTTTGTTGTCACTGTTTGGCCCCTCCTTCAACAGCTTTCTGCTTTTTAAAGAAAGATGTTAACTCTTTTGTACCAAGTAATCCTTGTGGACGATATAACATCATAACAATGAGTACAAGACTGTAAATAATCATTCTCGTTTCAGGATACTCTTGTAGGAATGTTGATACAAAGGTCAGTAATATTGCTGCAATAACAGAGCCAGACATACTGCCTAATCCACCTAATACAACAAAAATTAAAATATCAAATGATTTCAAAAACCCGAAGTTTGTTGGTTGAATAATATAAAAATTGTGGGCGTATAAGGCTCCAGCAACTCCTGCAAAAAATGCCCCCATTGCAAATGCTACAACCTTATAATAAGTTGTGTTTATTCCCATTGCATCAGCTGCTATTTCATTTTCACGAATCGAAATACAAGCCCGTCCATGAGTTGAGTTCGTAAAATTAGTAATTACAACAAGAGTCACCAACAGGCATATAAATACCCAAGGCCATGTTGTTAAATGTGATACTTGCATTCCGCTAGCTCCACCAACATACGGTATATTTAACATCGTGATTCGGACAATTTCTCCAAATCCTAATGTAGCAATTGCAAGGTAGTCGCCCTTTAGTCGGAGACTTGGAATTCCAATGATTAACCCTGCTACTGCGGCAGCTAATCCTCCGACTAAGAGTGCAAGGGGAAATGGTAATCCCAACTTCATCGAAATAATGGCCGATGCATAGGCACCCACAGCTAGAAAGCCAGCATGACCAATCGAAAATTGGCCTGTAATTCCAATAATAAGGTGCAGGCTCACCGCTAACATAATATTGATAACAATCGTAAAAAGAGTATTAACGTAAAATGAATTTAAATATTGCCCTGTGATCAAAAATTGAATCGTAAAATAGACTATTACTGCTAACAGAATCGATAGCCAAAATCCTTTTGTTCGTTTGATCGAAATCATCTATTTTCCTCCTCCCTACACTTTCTCTCTAACGTTTTTGCCAAATAGCCCGGATGGACGGAAAATTAAAATAAGAATAAGTACAATAAATGCAACACCATCGCGCCATAATGAATACCCTAATGCACTAACAAGTGATTCAATAGTACCTAAAACAAGTCCACCGACCATTGCCCCTGGAATACTACCAATACCACCTAAAACTGCTGCTACAAATGCCTTTAATCCCGGAATTACGCCCATTAAAGGCTCAATTTTAATATAATAAGTCCCAAAAATAACGCCAGCTGCTCCGGCAAGTGCTGATCCAATTGCAAACGTTGCGGAAATTGTTTTGTTAACATCTATTCCCATTAATTGTGCTGCTTCGGCATCGTAGGAAACAGCACGCATTGCTTTCCCAATTTTTGTTTTATGCACTACAAATTGTAGTAAAATCATTAAAGCAATTGAAATGCCCAAAATAAATAAGGATTGACCATTAATGGATACTCCAAAAATATCAATATTTTTAGTTGGGAGAACATCCCCTGGATAAGCCTCCGGTTGAGCGCCCCGTAAATAAATAGTTCCATACTCTATTAATAATGATACCCCGATAGCTGTTATCAATGCTGCGATTCTCGTCGCATTTCGCAACGGTTTATACGCAATTTTTTCAATTAGAACTCCAAATATTGCACAAGCTGCCATAGTTAACAGCAAGGCTGGAAAAAAGCCTAAATGTAATATTGTAATGGAATAAAATCCAATAAATGCACCTACCATAAATACATCACCATGTGCAAAGTTAATTAGTTTAACAATGCCGTATACCATTGTATAACCGAGCGCGATTAGTGCATAAATACTTCCGAGTGAAATTCCATTTACAAGTTGTTGAAATAGTTCCATTTCGCACTCTCCTTTCTTTTTTCCTGCAATCATTAGAAAAGCGCAAGGCGCCCGCCAATCGGCGAAATAGGGGGAATTACCCCCTATTCCATTTTCTTAATTTCTTAAGGATTAACTTTAACTTTGAATTTTTGTACCCCGTTTTCGTAACTTAGAATAGCAGCTGATTTTACTGGATTATGCTTGTTGTCTAATGTCATTTTTCCAGATACTAAAGCTAGACCTTTCGTCTCTTCCAGTGCCTTTTGAATTTTCGTAGGGTCCTCACTTCCAGCACGCTTAATAGCATCAGCTAAGAAATAAGCCGTATCATAACCAAGTGCATTAAAGGCATCAGGAGATTTGCCATCGTATTTTTCTTTAAACGCTTTAACAAATTCCTGAATTTTTGTATCTGGATCTCCAGAAGAATAATGGTTTGTAATATAAGTATTATTCGTTGCTGCCTTTCCACCGATTTCAACTAGTTTCGGAGAATCCCAGCCATCGCCACCCATAAATGGCACATCAATGCCGATTTCCCTGGCCTGTTTTAAGATCAGCCCAACTTCTTCATAGTATCCTGGTACGAATACAAAATCAGGATTTTTTGATTTGATTCTAGTAAGAGTTGCACGGAAATCAGTATCCTTTGCAACATAAGCTTCTTCCCCAACAATTTTCCCACCATTTTTCTTGAAGGATTCTTTAAAAGCATCAGCAAGCCCTTTTGCATAATCACTTGCATTATCGATTAAAATCGCTGCGCTTTTCACTTTCAATTCATCAGTGGCGAAATTTGCAGCTACTGTCCCTTGGAATGGGTCAATAAAACATGTTCTGAACACATATTGATTTATTTTTCCCTTGTCAAAGGTAACAGTAGGGTTTGTCCCAGTAGGTGTTATCAAAGGTATTTTGTTTTCATCTGCAACTTGAACTTGAGCTAGTGTATTTGTACTTGTAGCTGCTCCAATGATGGCAACTACTTTATCTTGAGTTGCTAGTTTAATAGCACCGCTTGTTGCTTCTGCTGCATCAGATTTATTATCAACTTTAACAATCTTAAGTTGTTTTCCATTTACACCTTCTTTATTAATTTCAGCAATCGCTAAATCAAGACCTTCTTCAATGGATTGTCCATATGATGCCACTCCACCAGACAATTCTAAGTTCGCACCAACTTTTATAGTTCCCCCACTATCTTTGCTGTCTGAACTTGAGTTACTAACTTTGTCTCCGCCGCTACACCCAGCGATTAATCCAGTTGATATCAAGAGTGACATAAAAACCCCTGTTAATCTTCTTTTATTCATTTAGTAACCCCCCATTTTCTTAATTTTTCAGTATAATCAAAAAATTCAAGACAGTTTAACTGATACCACCCTTCTACAAGTTAATTTCAAAGCAATAACCGATAAAAATAAATATTCTGAAAATATTGTACAAAATATTTCCCGTTAAGTCTAGTTATTCTTGTTAAATAATTTTTATGAATTCACTTTTTAGACACTATTCATCTGAAATAAAGCAGCGTAAATGCGAATGAAAACGCGAAAATGCTTTCGAATGAAAGCGCTTTTATTTTTTGGGGATAACTTTTAAAAAAAATGATGAATTTCCTATATTAAAAAAACTATTTTTTATTTAAAAACGATAAAAAACGTAATAAAAAGGATAAATCCCCAATGGTTTCCATAAAAAAACCGACAGGCTTTCCACCTGTCGGTTTTGTTAAGCATACATTTTTTCATCTTCCTGTTTGAAGAAGCTCTTCATCGCATGGAAAACATCGGATTTTTGTTTGAGGATGTAATGTCGAAATTTTTCTTGCTTAATATTTTTATAAGCAGTCATTAAAGTAGAATGACGATTATACTGATTGACCTCGCCATATCCAAAAATATTTGATACCTTCATTAGCTCCTCAACTAATTTCACGCAGCGGGCGTTGTCTGATGTTAAATTATCTCCATCTGAAAAATGAAAAGGATAAATATTATAGCGTTTAGGATCGTACTTCTCGTTCACAAGATCTAATGCTTTTCGATAAGCTGATGAACAAATCGTTCCACCACTTTCTCCTCTTGTAAAGAAATCTTCCTCCGTTACCACCCTTGCTTCGGTATGATGAGCAATAAATTCAATTTCTACTGTCTCATACTTGGTGCGTAAGAAGCGTGTCATCCAAAAGAAGAAGCTTCGCGCCATGTATTTCTCCCAAATCCCCATCGAACCACTTGTATCCATCATTGCTAGAACTACTGCCTTGGATTCAGGCTTAACCACTTCATTCCAAGTTTTAAATTTTAAATCCTCCTGATAGATAGGATGGAAGCCTGGAGTCCCTTGCATGGCATTTCGTTTAAAGGCTGTCATCATTGTTCGCTTCTTATCAATATTCCCCATTAAACCCGTTTTCCGAATATCATTGAACTCAATGTCTTCTACAAGCTCTTCATTTTGCTCTTTACGTTGAAGGTTAGGAAGTGCCAACTGTTTAAACAAGGCTTCCTCCAATTCCATCATGGAAACCTCCGCTTCAAAATAGTCCTCTCCTGGTTGATCACCAGCCCCTTGCCCTTTTCCAGGTCCCTTTTCAGATCCTGCTCCATCACGGGCAATGACATCACCAATTTTACTGTCGCCATCACCCTGCCCGACATGTTTGTTTTTATCATAGTTATAGCGAATTTTGTACTCATCAAGAGAACGAATCGGTATTTTCACGACCTCCCGACCGTTTGACATAATGATACTTTCTTCTGTAATTAAATCTGGTAGATTGTTTCGAATCGCTTCTTGTACCTTTTCTTGGTGTCGCTGTTGATCATCGTGGCCTTTGCGGTGGAGGGACCAATCTTCTTTGGAAACAACAAACGGTTGATTATTAATTTCGGTCAATTTTACCCCTCCCTAGATTATTTTTTTGATTCACAAAAATCTTATCAGAGGCATACAATAACCAGAGTCTGCCTGTAATATTAATAGAAATGTAGATTACTCTATCCTATGCAAGAAAACCAAATAATTTACTAATAATTACTACAATAATGAGATAGCCCATCACATTGGACAATCTATAATACTCCATACAAAAAGTGGGAGGGGAATGGCTGATTTTCATGAATCATCAGGTATTCAACATATTCTTTTTTCTGCATTCATAAAATGGACAAGGAGAGGGTTTCTTAGGAGGAGATGCGATTTGGATAACATAGTTATTAATATTATGGTTGATTCAATAAAACGATGAGTAAAACGGTTCTGACTTACTACTGTCTAATATTTGGCGCAGTCCTACAAGGCATGGCCATGTCCCTATTTTTGTTTCCACACTCCATCCCCTCTGGGGGTGCGGCAGGCATAGCGATCTTGATGAACCATTGGCTAGATCTTCCGCTTGGGTTCTCTTTGTGGCTTGCAAACATTGTTTTTTTGCTTTTTGCGGTGAATTATTTTGGCTACACTTGGACATTTCGAACGATTATCTCTGTAGCAACAACCTCGACGACAGTTAGCATTTTAACCTCTCATTTTCCTCATATTCATGTACATATACTACTTGATATGGCAGCGGGGAGTTCTTTGTTCGGAATTGGCGTTGGTTTGCTTATCCGTGCGGGTGCCTCCAGTGGTGGAATGGTGATTCCAGCATTAGTTATCGCTTCCTATAAAAAATGGAGTCCTGGAAAGGTCATGATGGGAATCAATTTCTTCATTTTTTTATTAACATCACTGGTGATTGATTATAAAATTGTCGTATTTGCGATGATTTGCCAATATATTTCCACCAACATCATTGATTATATTTATACATTCAGATTTCAAAACCTTTATGAGCTTTCATTTAATTGGCGAAAAATGAAATAAAGTAAGCTAAGGGCATCCCTACAGGATACACTTAGCTTGTAAAAAGGAGAAAATTTGCTTAACAGATTGATTGATACTCGAATTACTTGTTTCAATGATGATTTCAGGAGAAGTCGGAGCCTCGTACGGAGAACTAATTCCAGTGAAATCCAAAATCTCTCCTTTTCGGGCTTTTCTATAAAGTCCTTTCGGATCCCGATCTTCACAGACCTGAATAGGACAATTACAAAAGATTTCAATAAACTCATTGTCTCCAAACATATTTCGGACAAGCTCCCTGTCTTCTCTAAAAGGAGAAATGAAAGCAGATGATACAATATGCCCACTTTCAACAAACAACTTTGCCACTTCACCGATTCTACGAATATTTTCTTTCCGATCTAGTTTATGAAAACTTAAATCGCTGTTAAGTCCATGACGGATATTGTCCCCATCCAATACGAAACTCCTAAATCCGTTTCGGAATAATTCCTGATCGACTGCATTAGCTAAGGTCGATTTCCCTGACCCAGATAATCCTGTAAACCACAGAACACAACTTTTATGACCATTCAAATATTGGCGGTCTTTCTTGGAAATGGTTGAACTATGCCAGATGATATTTTCCAGTTTCGCCATTTGCTACACCCTTAAGTTTTTAATATACAATTCTTGCATTCCTTGAATCAGAATTTCTACTACCTCAGAACGACTAAATTCCTTTGGTGGTTGAACCCCATTTTGAAGCATGCCTCTTACTTTCGTACCTGATAAAATGACATGGTCCTGTTTATCATGTGGACATGTTTTTTCTGAAGCCATGTTTTCGCATTTTTTACAATAAAAACTATGCTCAAAAAACAGCGGTTGAATTCCTAGTTCACCATCTCGATAGTAACTAAAAATCTTTTGGGCATCATAAGTACCATAATAATCCCCTACACCTGCGTGATCTCTCCCAACAATAAAATGAGTACAACCATAATTTTTGCGAACGATGGCGTGAAAAATCGCTTCTCTCGGACCAGCATAACGCATTGCTGCTGGGAATACCGACATGAACGCGCGGTTTTTAGGGTAATAGTTTTCTAAGAGAACCTGATAGCTCTTCATACGGATCTCACTTGGTATATCATCCGGCTTCGTTTCTCCAACAAGCGGATTCAAGAACAAGCCATCTACTAACTCTAATGCCGACTTTTGAATATATTCATGGGCGCGATGAACTGGATTCCTCGTTTGGAATCCAACTACTGTTTTCCAACCCATTTTCATAAATATTTCTCTCGTTTGTAGAGGATCTAAATAATAGTTTTCGAACTGCCCCTTTTCTGGAAAATTTACCAGAGTGACTGGACCTCCTAAATATATGTCTTGTCGCCCGAACAACTTCTTTACACCAGGATGTGCCTGGTCAGAAGTTCGATAAACGAGTTCCGCTTCCAACTTTTTATCTGGAGAATAAATTTCCTCAATTATCATTACTCCGTAAATGGTTCCATTATGAACTAGGTTGATTTCTTCCCCACTTTTTAGTTCTGCTGCTTTACTGCTGTTAATTGCCAATGTAATGGGGATGGACCATGGAAGCCCACTTGAAAGCCTCATTTTTTGAACGACAGAATCATAATCCTGTTTCCCCATAAAACCTTTTAGTGGGCTATATCCACCATTCGTTATCAGTTCAAGATCGCTTAATTCCATTTTATCAAGTTCAACTATTTTCCGAGAATAATCAATTGGGAACAAAAGATCAATACGTTGAACCAAGTTCCCTCCATGTGGTTGGCTAAGACTCAAGAATATTCCCTCCTTACTAAATTACTCTATTCATCATTATTTTTATAATGGCTCTGTTAAAATTGAATGTTGATTTCCGTTCCAGGCGCTTCGCTTTCCGCGGGGCGGGCGGTGAGCCT
>CAURFY010000027.1:0-14071 GCA_963524115.1 uncultured Bacillus sp. | reverse complement strand
GATTCTTCTGGACTGTAGGCAGTAGCGGTGACATACATTTCTTGGCCAGTGCCAGTATCGGCAGATTCTGATATTGTTGAAGAATTGACCGCCGCAGCTTGTGCCGCCCTTTTATTTGCCTCTTCTTGCTCAATGCGAATCTTGTCTTGAGCAGCTTGTAACTCGGCTTCGATACCCGCTTTTTGCTGTTGGTCGACCTCCATTTGTTGTGAAATTTGACTATATTTTGCTTGTAATAAAGTTAAATTCTCTTGCCTCTTTTGTAAGTTTTGATTTAGGTCTGCCTGTTGTGTTGCGACAAGATTTTGTTCCTCTTCTAAACTTTGTTGTTGTTTATCAATTTCTTTTTTATTATCTTCTATTTGCTTTAGATCATCTTGCTGCGCTGTTAAAATATCCTTATCTGCATTAAACAGGGTGCTGACAGCGCTTGCACGTTCGATGAAATCCCCGAAGCTTTTAGCATCCAATAAAACTTTAATAGCTAAATTGACGTTACTATCATGCTGAAGTGCCACAAGTCTTTTCTTCATGACGTCTTTACGGGTAAAAATTTTATCCTCCAGCGTAACAATTTCCTCTTTTTTCTCTTCAATGAGTTGATTTAATTCATCAATTTTTTTCTGAGTGTTTGCCATGGCCTCTTTATTCTTTGTTATATATGTATTTAAAGAGTCCACTTCTTGTTTTATTTTTTCGATATCCTGATTAATAGAATCTTTTTCTTTTGTTTTTTGCTCCAGATCCTGCTGAATATTTTGTAAAGCTTCTGTGTTAGTTGTTTGTGCATACACCACAGCCGAACCTGAACTACACAACATCAACGTGGACATTATGAGAATCATACGCTTTTTAATCTGCATACACCTCTTCCCTTATACATCTAGTTATACCAAAATAATGTTCCAGTCATGTTACAAACGGATTAAAAATGTGTCTCATTTTGTTATAATCGATTACTTCTTGAAAGACTCTTGTATTAGCATAGGGTATTTCAAGTTTAAATGCTATTATTTTTCTACAAATGTTTGAATAAACTAATAGTTTCCCGTCGTAATATGTATATTTCTGAAAAATTCCCCCTTTCACTCATATAAATTAGGGAGAAATGTTGAGAAGTTTATTAAGTTGTGTGCAGGAAAAACCCTCTGTATCTCTAAATAATAGAGAAGAAGGAATAAATGGTAAATGAATAAGTTGAAAGGTGGTTTTTGCCGTGGCGGTCGATATAACTCTACAACAAATCGTCGAAGGGATTCCTAATTCCTTATTAAATGCATCTGATAAAGATTTGGAAGGATTCCAAAGAATCATCGAAGAGACAATTAAATTAAGAGAATCACATCGGAATTTACAAAGGATGATCAAAAGTTTTTCTACGTCTTCTATTCAGCGCTCGTAAAAATGGCATAACAAATGAAAATTGGGAAGGTGAAAACACCCTCCCATTAGTTTTTTGATATTCTTCCAAGTATATTACAATTTAAGTTCACTAACCAGATTTTTCTATTAGTATATTGACCTTTTTAATGCTTTTAAATTATTTTCCATTACGCCAATATAATCTAAACCATGTTCTTTTTCTGCTTTGGTCAATCCTTCAAGTGGATTTAACACCTCAGTTTCAGCTCCTATTTCATTTGCCAAAGTTTGAGCAACTTTCGAAGATGTGAGTCCTTCAAAATAAATCACATGAATATTTTTTTCTTCAGTTAATTTAGCTAATTCCTCCAATTTACCAAGTGTTGGTTCTACTTCTGGTGACAACCCTGCGATAGGTATCTGTGTTAATCCATATTGTTTTGCTAAATATTGAAAGGCTGCATGTTGGGTTACAAACTCTTTTTGTTCTGCTTTTTCAATTGTTTCTTTGTATAACATATCGAGATCTACAAGCTTAGCTTTAAAAGCGGCTGCATTTTTCGCGTATTGTACTTTATTTTTGGGATCACTCTTCTCCAATGTCTTAGCAATATTGTCGACCTCTTGTTGAGCTAAAACCGGTGAAAGCCAAACATGAGGATCTTTAGTCGTACCATTCCCCTTATATCTATCTTCGCCTTCTATATTTCCATCTAAAAGTTGGATGTCCTTAGTTGCCTCTATTACTTCTAATTTCGATGTATCCATACTTTTTAACACTTTGCTTACCCATGTTTCAAAATATCTACTGTTGTATACAAACACATCTGCATCTTGAATTTTTGCCATATCTTTTACAGATGGCTCCCATTCATGTGGTTCAACCCCATTTGGTATTACAAGATCAACATTTGCTTTCTTACCAGCAACTTGTTTCGTAAAGTAATACATTGGATAAAAGGTTGTAACAATTTGTATTTTTTTAGATCCTCCTTTGCTAACCTCACCTTTCGTCTGACTAGAAATCGAGCAACCGCTTAGTATCATTAAAAATATCAATATTGTAAATATGAGTTTTTTCAACTTTTTTCTCCTTTATTTTTTAAATTGGAACGATTACGATTTAGAGAATAAAAAAACTGATTTAAAAACATTCCTACATTTTTAAAAGTTACAAATCGTAATTATTACGAATTAAATAATAATGTGAGTATCTTATTAAGTCAATTCTTTTTTGTATTTAATAAGCTAGATATAAAGTTAAATAGGTTAATCTACTGTATTCTTAGTAAAGACAAAATGAATACTCATCCGATTTTAATTAACTCATGGGTGGTTGTATGGGTAGAATTAAAAAGGGAAAACCATAAGTCATAAACCAATGATTTCCCGCTTGAAACATTTTTAATGTCCTCTACTTTTTTTACTAATACCCTCTATACACATATTGGTCCTTTGGTGCGGAGGTGTTTTTCATATCTTCAACTTGAAGGTACGGAATGTTAGTTTTAAATGGCTGATAATAAATCGAAGATATTTTTCCTTTCACTATAATCCACTGGTCGTTTTTCAATTTTACACCATCAGGCAATTGGACAAGCATTCCAAAAACTCCTGAATCAGCAATACAATGGATGACACCAAATCGAAAAACAAAAATCTGACTTTTGTTTTTTGTTTCTGGATCGTTAAAAGCAAAGCCCTTAAATTCCACTTCTTTCCCCAAAAAATCTCCAGGAAAGTTATAAATTGTCTCCATCCCTTTTAAATAGTTTTTATCATTTAATACGATCGTTTTTAGATTGACATATTTTTTCTTTTCATTATTTATAAGACTATCGTAAGCTTCTTTGCCATAATAAACACTCGTATCCGGCCGCAAAAACTGTTGTTGCATAAAAGGATCACCCTTTCCTTCATCATAAATAGGAAAATGAAAACCTTTTGCCTTAACAATGTTCGAATCAAGAGTCGCAATGGGTAAAAACAAACCAGAAATAATCGGAAAGAAAAAGATAGGATAAACCACAAGTTTTTTATACCACTTGTCATCTTTTGAATGATGGTGATCATGATGATCGCAATCAGATTTTGCTGGATCTTCCTTGATCATCATCACTAAGTGGACAATTCCTAATATTAATAAAGCATATCCAGCCATTACTGAAAGATATGAATATTGCATATTAATATATTTACTAATATCACCAGTAAGATGCAAATTAAAAAGTAGATATATAAAACCAATTAATACAAGACCTCTAAACATCATAACCACTCCCTAAAAGAACAATGAGTAAACAAAGACAACTACTACCACTCCAGAAACAGTCATGAAAACAAGTCGCTTTTTAAATGTTGCCAGCATCATCATCAAATTTTTCACATCAACCATTGGACCAAACACCAAAAAGGCTAATAATGACCCTGTTGAAAATGTAGTTCTAAATGAGGAAGCGATAAAGGCGTCTGCTTCCGAGCATAAAGATAGAATAAAAGCCAAGGTCATCATTACGATTGATGATGAAACTGGTCCGTGGCCAATAGAAACTAATGTTGATGTTTTAACGTAAGTTTGCACCGCTGAAGCAATTAAAGAACCAACCACTAAATATTTCCCCATAGAGAAAAACTCTTCAACTGCATGTTCTAATGTCAGCCAAATTTTCTTTAAAAATGGGTACTTTACCTGTTCGTGTGAATGATTATGATGTTCAATGTTTAATCCTTTTAAAGGGTTCCCTTTATAAAAAAAAGCTAGGAAAATGCCAACTATCACTGAGACAAGGATTGCTCCACCAGCCCTGTAAAGCGCCATTCTCCAGCTGCTGCCAAACGCAACATAGGTTGCAAATAAAACAACAGGATTAATAATTGGTGCTGTTAACATAAAAGATATCCCAGCTGAAATCGGTACCCCCTTCGATACAAGTCGCCGTACAATCGGAACAATCCCACATTCACATGAAGGGAAGAAAAAGCCTAAAAAACTAGCAAATAGTACTGCCAGTATCCGATTTTTTGGGATAATTTTAGCAATCATTTCTTCCGTAAGAAAAATCTGGATAATACCAGAAATTAAGACTCCTAATGTAACAAAAGGCAAGGCTTCTATTAAAATCGAAATAAAAATAGTGTTCATCTGCAAAAATGATTTTGGCAATGATAATCCAAACATATAGATCCTCCTGTTTACCTTAACTCATGCAAATTACTATACTCCGATTTGAAATCCCCGTCCAACAAAAAAAATTCAAAGAAATCTTTAAATTCTAATCTAAGTGTCTATAACTTTAATATTCTTAATAAACAACAGGTATTATTTGTATGTCAAAATAAACAGCAAAACTCGGTTTTTCGCTAAATATTCGATGATGACTGCTTGTTCCAAGGCTATCTTTTAAATATCACTTGTTAAATCCAATGGTGTAATTACATCCCCACTATTTATTCACAATTCCTATTTTGGGATTTTGGCATATATTATTTTATCAATTAGTTAGGGTGGTTATATGAGAAACATAAAAAATGTACAAACTCAACCTTTAATTGGCCAGGCTTGGTCTGGAAGACATGTTGTCTTAGTTCTTTGTTCATTAAATAACCAATTTATAAATCTCTATAAAAGCAACCATGCACCTCTTGAACTACCTCGTCAAAATTGTGCAGAAACTTTAGCTCAGCTACTAAGTATCGGGTATCGCATATCTGGCATTACACCGATATCTGCTTATCAAATTCAATATTTTTTGGTGCTTTAATATTCAATTTGGGCCGTTCATTGTCCTAAATATGGTTCCACTAACCTAATCAAAGGCATATGATATGGTATGTCCAACTAGGAAGGTGGATCAATTTTGCCTTTACAACTTTACAAACTTTTAGAAACGATTATTACTGCAAACTCGATGTTTGCATCAAATACGGTGGGTGGGTCCATTGTCATATTATTATCAGGTACTAATATCGCCCTTCCAAACAACCAAAACTTAAATAGTTTTACAGTTAATGGAGCCAATGATACCTATACAGTCCCCGTAACTGGACGTTATTTTATCACCTATCAAATTAATTCAACTTCCTCCCTCCTTGCAAACACAAGGCTTGTTTTAAATGGAACTACTCCAATACCTGGTACGATAATTACTCCTTCGGTTACAACCTCTAGCTATTCAAATAATGTTATTGTGTCCCTAACTGCAGGTAATACCATTACACTTCAAGTTTACGGATTAATAGGCTCCATTTCCTTACAAGGAGGAGGATCAACTGGTGCATCATTATCAATCATTCGCTTAACCTAAAAGGCGAAATAACCAAAACACATTTTGTCCAATCATGTACTCAGATTTGGAATATAAATACAGCATAGTTCAGGCTGAAAGGAGGTGAGAATATGGCCCTCCAATTAATGAAACTTCTTGTAACTGCGACTACTACTACTGAAGCAGACCCTGCTGATACAAGGTTCTTTTACACAACAACCGCCCCTATAGCTGCTGGAGCAACTTTAACAATTGATGCTGCTGATTTTCTGCAAGATGATGGTACAGCACTTGTATCTCTTCCGGTGCTAGAACTTAACAACAGTTACTTTAACGTTTTTGTTAACGCTGTTTTACAGATGGAAGGAATCTCCACTTACACTGATGGTGCAACAGGTGTTGGTTCATTAGCTATCGCTGTCCCAGCAGGTGGCTCAGGAATTCCAACTGGTACACCCGTTGTTTTAGAAGTCGTCAACTTTACACCAGACTCCAATACGACTGTAACAACTTAATTAATTTTTTAAAGGGTTCCCGTGGCGGAACCCTTTTTTAAATGGCAAATTTCCACATTATAAAATCATTTTAGATGGTCCCCTCATTAATAGATAAAAAATTCAACGATTTCTATTATAATCGGAGTATCTGCATATACTGTACCACCGATATTTTTTATAGTTAATCCGTTAATGTTTATTGTATAAATACCACTTTCTTGCATAACCCCATTAATATAAAGGTTCGAATAACCATTTTGCATGATTTTCGGGAAGTACGTCACTAAATTGCCTTGATCATTTTTAAATTGGTTGGCAGGAATAATTTGTGATTTTGAAAGGTCCATATCAGTGTTTAATATATTAAAAAACCGCCTGTTAATAGGTTTAATACACTGAAAGGATTGAGATTCGTTTGGACTTTGAGGCTTGTTGAGATTTGGGCCTTTTGGTGGTTTTGGAGGCAAAAATATGATCCTCCTTTCGTAAATTTTTAATCACAATATAGTTAACTTTAATTATCTTAAAATGAAGATGGACATTCATTTACATATATTTTATGTAAATTTTTTTAAAATGGGACCCCCCATACTCAGAAGATTTACTAAGTAAATCCTCTAAAGCGAGTGGGAAAATAAAAAACGAAACCGTTTTTGAATAGTACTTTTTGGAGCATATTGACCATATAACACGGTTGATGGAACCAAAACTATTCATTTCTTTCCACTACTGGCTGCAGAAATGAATCTTCCTTAATTTTAAAAAGAGGAACAGTAAGTAACACTCCAACTAGCAATAATACACCTGACAAGGAATACACTCCAAACAACGTCAATGGATCTTTAAGAATCCCTGAACCTGACATTCCAATCACCATCATCCCCATAAATAGAGGATTTAGGACACCATTTACACGTCCTACAAATGGCTCATCCGTATTTTTTAAGATCAAGGTGTTAATCCCAATATGGATACATGGGAAAAATAAACCATTAAATATTTGAAAAAGGATCGTAATAACCACACTGGTGGACCATCCAATTCCTATTGTGGCAATCATACTAGCGAGAATGCCGATACCCAGCAGCTTTTGTGGAGATATCTTTTTTGCAAAGGCCATAACCACCCCACCCCCAACGAGCATGCCGGCACCATTAGCCATCAGCAACCATTGAAGAAAATCCTTCGTCATTCCGAGGTTCTCAATCGTTACAAAAATCATTAGCGGTGAAATGAGCCCAATAGCTAACCCGCATACTGCAAAAATAGCGCCCATCGATTTAAGAATTTTGTTAGAAAAAACATAACGAAACCCATCAGCAAGCTCTTTTTTAAAGTTACTTTCCTCTTCCGATTTTTCTTTTTCAAAATCACGGGGAAGTAGCATTAGCACAAAACCAGATAACAAGAACATAGTGCCCATGACTCCAATAGAAGTATAGATACCAAACTTTTGATAAACAAACGCTCCAATGACGGGACCGATAACCATAAAAATAGCCATCAAAGATTGGAACATAGCCATAACGGATTGTAATTGCTCACCAGGTACATGCTGTTTTAATAGTCTCATCGCTGAAGGCATAGAGAATTGTGATAAAATAGCGGATACAAGTGTGGCAAAAAAGATCGTCTGCCACGATCCATAAACGAGAGTAATTAACACTACAAAGACAGATACTGCGGATAAAATATCGCATGTTACCATTGTAAGTTTGGGCTTCCACCTATCAGCAAAAGTACCGCCAATAAATGAAAATATAAATATTGGTGTGAACTCAGCTACAGAAATCAATGAAACATAAACCGGATCATTATCGGTTATTTCAGTAACGTATAATAAAATCGCAAAATTTCTTACCCAAATGCCTAGTTGTAGTAAAAAGTTTGAAGTCATAATCGCCAGGACAATTCTGTTTGTGAATATACCTCCTGTCGATCCTTTTTCTATAACAGACGACCCTTCCTTATCATACATTTCCATTCAACCATTCCTTTCTGATCAAAAAATAACAGATTTATTTAGATTAAAATTTATCTATATACACTTTCCAAAAATCAAATTATGCCAATCTTATTTATTCGGCAGTTTCCTGCAATTACCTTTATTTTCACTAACATTCACTATAACCGGTTCATTTTAAAAAAGAAGAGATGTTGCAATCTTGTAATGAGATGTTTGATTATTTTATATGTATTATGGAAAAGACGATTACTTTGGAGGGCCCAAGATGAAAATATTTGACTCACACTTTCATATTATCGACAGCAAATACCCACTGAATCCCAATCATGGATTTATCCCTGAGTTTTATTCCTGTGTCGACTACTTAAACAGCGTTTGTGGTTTAGAAATTATCGGAGGAGCTATCGTTTCCGGTTCATATCAGGGCTTTGATCAATTATATTTAGAGGATGCCATACAAACTTTGGGAGACCATTTTGTTGGTGTAACCCAATTGCCATCCAATATATCCAATGATGAAATTTTTAGGCTTGATAATCTGGGTGTGAGAGCACTTCGTTTTAATGTTACTCGAGGAGGTTCGGAGGATATCTCCAATTTGGACTATTTTTCAAGAAGAGTTTTTGAATTAGTGAAATGGCCTACAGAATTATACATTCATTCAGACGAACTTGCCAATATTTCAGCAATCATTGCTCGTCTCCCCGCAGTATCGATTGACCATCTTGGTTTATCAAAAAGTGGATTCCCCAAACTTTTATCTTTAGTTAATAAAGGAGTTAGAGTAAAAGCAACGGGATTCGGTAGAATTGATTTTGATCCAAGTGAAGCCATACGGAAGATATATTCAATAAACCCTGATGCCCTTATGTTCGGGACCGATCTACCCTCTACAAGAGCGAAAAGACCTTTTCGAATTTCCGACATAGACCTTATTTGCAATACACTTGATGAAGATCAAGCTAGCAAGGTACTGTTTAAGAATGCACTTAATTGGTATAGAAAATCTTCTTAAATGGCCTATATTCTTAATTAACCTTCATTACAACATATTTAAATCCAAGATACTGATATTTTTGTTTTCTATACATTTCTCTAGGTGTATCTTCCCCATCAGCAACCAAAATCACGATCTTTTCGAAAAACTCATTCATAACAAACTTTTGCAGCCTACTCCCAATCCCCTTTTTTTGGAAAGATTTATGAACGAATAAGCTATCTATTTCTGCTGTTTCAGCCTGAATATAGATATCCACAGTACCCGCAGGAATACCTTTATAATAGGCAATTAACTGCATGATTTTTTCGACTTGAAAATTCCGGATATTCATTCTTCGTTTTTGGTCTGCAAAATCAGGACCATTTTCGAGATCTTTCTCATATTGGAATTTTAAGTATGTATCTAAACTTTCATTTGAGACTCGTTGAATATCGATTTCTGAATCATCATTGACTGTAGGAAATTGGTTTGGTTGGATTACATATAATTCCAAATAGCTAAAACAATAATAAGACTCATTAAAATAGTCTTTTAGTTCAGTGGTTAACTTTTTATTTGATGGAAAATAAAACTTCACGTGGTTTTGACCATTAATCAAATGATAAGCTCTTAGATAATGGGCAGCTTCTTTAAATTCAACCAAAGATGGAATTTTTTTAAACTGGATATAATTATAATCATACATCTGTAGCATCTCTGGATCCTGAATTTGAAAATAGAGGTCATTTTCATAAACAACTCGACCTGGCTGATTAATATTTTCAAAGGTTATATTTTTCAATTTCTCCATCGTCTGCTCCTTCGAATTTTATAGAAAAGTAATATTTATTACCAATCTAACACACTAGAAATACTGGATTAATTCCAATACCTCTTCTATTGAACCTACAATAAAATTTGCCTTTGTAAGATTTTGGTTTCCAGATCCCGGATTAATGAACCCGATTGTCTTCATTCCTGCCATATTTCCTGCCTCAATTCCGTGTTCAGAATCCTCAAGCACAAAACACTGGTTAGGACTGACTTTCAATCTCCTTGCTGACTCAAGATAAATATCAGGTGCTGGTTTTCCAAGATTAACCTCATCTCCACTTACCTTTATTTCAAAATATGAAGCAATATCAAACTTATTAAGAATCGCTTCAATTAATACAAGCGGTGAAGATGAAGCAAGTGCAATTCTGAAATTTAATTTTTTTAATACCTGTAGTAGTTCCACAATCCCATTTATAGGTTGGAAATCACTCTCTTCTATAAACTTTACTTTCCTATCATCCGCAATTAAGACAAGCTGATCGGCTGTTAAATGAAGTTGATCCTCGTTAATGATCGATTTCCAAACGTCCTTGGCTCTCATACCAACATACCTCTGCAATCGATTCCTATCCAATTGGATCTTAAATTCTGATGCAACCTTTAAGTCGACCAAGTCATGCATTGGTTCGCTATTAATGATGACCCCATCCATATCAAAAATAAAAACTTTTTCCATTCTAACACCTCATTGTTTTTACAGTTTGGGGATTCCTTCAAACAAGATATTCTGGATTAAATTTAATTCGCTGCTAATAAAACGGCGAATTATCGTTGCTATATTATTCAATTAGAATTCTTCATATTAATTTAGATAGTTCTTGTAACCCTGTTAGGAAAATCCCCAATATAAAACCACAAACAGCCCCATTAACCCGAATCCATTGGAGATCTTTTCCTATTTTATTTTCCATCATATCTATTAACGCCTCATTATCTAACTTATCTAGATTTTCTTGTACAAGATCGCCAATTTGAGAATGAT
The DNA here is from genome assembly GCA_963524115.1 of uncultured Bacillus sp. Classification (GTDB taxonomy): domain Bacteria; phylum Bacillota; class Bacilli; order Bacillales; family Cytobacillaceae; genus Bacillus_BU. Next base: position 3,183 of record CAURFY010000027.1, on the reverse strand, counting down.
TATTTTCAATGAGAACAGCCACCTGTTTATGTATCCAATGATCGATGTTGGTACTGTTTTCACTTAGTGTATTAAGGATACGATTCAATGCAGGTATGAGATGGTCAGAAGTAAATTCATTATCTTCAATAAGAATTAAACCATTTTGTTTTATTTTTTGCAGGCTATCCGTTACTACTTGGTCAGGCTCCCAAACCATTAACAATTGATTTTTCCATTTTTCAATTCCTAATAATAGCTCCTGATTATTGTCCAAGCCTATTATCTCTTTACGTATATATAAGATTAATGCCGCTCTATTGGCATCCTCTTCATTTTTCAAACTTTTGATCACACTTAATAACAGATTATTTACTAATTTCCCAAGTTTTTCTTCATTGAGTAGATTTTGAATAGATTTTAGAGCAAACTGAAGAATTCCATCTACTTCAATCTTGTGAAGGACATTCATGGAAACTGTTCCTAGTTGTTTAATGGTTTGTTCTCTGTTTAACCATGTTTCAGCCTTCTTCAATAAATATTCCAAAGCTTTTTTATCAAACTGCTCCTTCAGTAAGTGAGTACTTACTAATGGAAGAAATTTGCTCATTTCTATACGAGATAAGCTGGATATTATTTGTTTTTTTACAAAAGGTGAAATTCTTTCTACCTCTATAGAACCTATAGTTTGCTTGATTAGCTGAATAAGACCTTTTGTAAAACGATCTGTTTGGATCTCTATTTCTAATGTAGAAATCAGTTTTTCTGAAAACTGAATATGTTTTACTTTTTCTTGGATACTTTCCTTAGAAAGCCAGTCTTTTTTTAATGTTGAAACAAGTGCGTCCGTTATTTTATTACGATTATTGGGCAGTAAAGCAGTATGAGGAATTCGTAATCCAAGTGGGTGACGGAAAAGTGCAGTCACTGCAAACCAATCAGCTAGTCCACCTACTAGACCGGCCTCAAAACCACCTCTTAATAAATTTAACCAAATTGAACCTTGAAATGGGAGTGTGGTAAGAAAACCTATCCCCATAATAATAAGTGAATACCTGGCAATTTTTTTTGATTCTTTCGTTTTGTTTGACATCCTATTCTCATCCTTAAATTAAGTCCTTTTACTTTAACCAAACCATTAACCAATGATCAATAAATTTATTTTGTTAAAAAAATATTACCTGAAATAGAAATCTATGTCTACCTATTAGTTAATCAGCGAAACCATTCATTAACCAGACTGCCAAATACATGATCCAGGCCACCGGGTTTCTTTGCGTCAAAAAAAATTGACAAGAAATCTCCATTATACAAATGATACTTTATGGAAATGACTAGAAGGTAATATACTACCCTATCCCGAATTAATGGTAGTAATGGGTATATAAACTCACCGTAAACCCATAATTTAAAAGGAAGAAAATTCATGTAAAAAGGAGCTATTGAATATGTCTATGCGATTAAATCCCTATTTAATGATGAACGGAAATTCCAAGCAAGCGATTCAATTTTATGAACAGGCCTTTGATGCTAAAGTTCTTTTCACCCAAGTTTTTGGTGAAATGCCCGAAAACCCCAATTCACCTTTACCAGATGAAGCAAAGGAACTCATTTCGCACGCTATGATAAGAATTGGTGAAACAGACCTAATGTTCTCTGATAATTTCCCTGGTCAACAAAGCCAATCTGGTAATCAGGTGACCATTTGTGTTACATCAGACAACGTTGAGAAATCAAAACAAATTTATGAAACCCTCCAGCATGATGGTGAGGTGAAAATGCCCATGCAGGAAACGTTTTTCAGTCCTGCATACGCAATCGTTACAGACAAGTTTGGCATCACTTTTCAAATTTTCACTGAGGGTAAACAATAGAAGAAACAAAAATGGAAGCTCCTTAGGAACTTCCATTTTCCTTTTCAATATAAAACACAATATACGTATGTATTTCTGTTTTAATTATTTTTCTGTTTATTGACGGCCAAAATCTCTTTCAGGGTTGAGTTAATGTTGTTGAGGCTCACTAAAATTATTCCTAACATGACAAACGTAACCCCTTCATGCGTAACCAACGAGATTATGGCGAGCACAAACATATAAAGAATATATGACCAATTTTTCAAAACGCCACCCCTGTTTCATAAATTACCTATATTTTATCATAACTGATTAACAAAATTATTAAATAATCATTCAAATTCACTAGCTTAATTAATCTTTATTTTTCAACCTAGAAATGATCCCACATATTTGTGCACGAATTGTCGGATGGATTCATTTTATTCCTCCTATTCAAAAACAGCACCCATTCTTTTGAATGAGTGCTGTTTTTATTTACGCGACTTCTGACTCTGAATTTTTAACTAGTACATCTTGTGGTATCTTCAATAGCTGAATCCATTTGGCAATAGATGCAACCATAATCACAACCCCAAGCGTCAGCATAATAATGGAAACAATACCATTAATGACGTTATAACCTGGGTTTGCTGAGTTTAAGTAAACATTCTTAATCATCCAGTATCCTGCAACGTTTACTGTAACATATAAATAGGAAAGTGGAACAAGACAGGTTAACATGTACCAACGCTTATCAGCAATCTTAAGAATGACCGTTGCACCAATAATTAATCCAATTGATGCCATTAATTGATTAGATACACCGAACAACGCCCAAACAGAACTGATATCACCAGAATAAAGCAGATATCCCCAGATAAAGCAGGCGATGGCACTAGCGATAATGTTAGCTGGCAGTGAGTCCGTCCGTTTTAAAGGTTTAATAAAGTCCCCAAGGAAATCTTGGATCAGATATCGTGAAACCCGTGTTCCCGAATCTATGGCTGTTAAAATAAAGACAGCCTCAAATAGAATAACAAATTGGAAGAAAAAGGCTGCTAGTTTTTCAAAGAATGGAATTTCAGTAAAGATGTATGTCATTCCAACAGCTAGTGTAACAGCGCCACCTGTTCTTCCTTCAAGATCTATTCCAATCTCTTTGCTGAGATCATCAAGATGGACAGTTTCCATACCAAGTGTAGCGAATTTTTCCGGTGCTGAGTTTATAGCAAAATAATCTGCAGGCTGCAAGGATACGGCTGCAATTAAAGCCATGACCCCAACTAAACATTCGACAAGCATCGATCCAAAGGCTACACCTTTAATATCATGCCACCGATTGATCATCTTCGGTGTTGTACCGGAG
>CAURFY010000026.1:0-14328 GCA_963524115.1 uncultured Bacillus sp. | reverse complement strand
ATGGAGTTACAAGGTGCCATGGCAATCTTTTCCGTAAATGTGAAAAGGATTTTGAAGCTTATGAAATAAAAAATATGATAAATCGTAATTTTCGCGCCCTTTTGTTGAAGAAGTAAGCTATGCAAGATAAAGGCTTATCACATAGTTAACTTCATTTTAAATCTCCACTGATTTTTTACCCCGTCCTACGTATAAGATGTCTAATGCCCACACCGACATATACATCCATAAGATCATAAAGATGCTAATTGGTCCAAACCATCCTTCTCGAAATATTAACAAATGATATATATAACCTAAATAAATAATAACAGTCACCAAGGTTAAGGCTACAATTTTCCAAACCCACTGCTGACGAAAATAACCCCATATCATAAGGGGATAACACATAGTAAGAAAGATTAGATATAAGCCGTAACGGCTTATTTTTGGATTAGAGTATAAAATTGCCGAAAATCGCATGAGACTGAACAAATCGAGTATTCCCCATAGAAACAGGATAGTGCAGATTGGAAACATACCCAAATTGATATAGCCGTAATAGTAGTATATTGGTCGAAGACCTCGGACTAAATGGGTGTACATCCATTTTGAAATTTTGAACAACAGGAGCAAACCAATGAATGTCATCCAGGTTTTCCACCAGTGTTGACGATATATATCTAATGCTTTAAAAAATTCTTCCAACAAACAATAAAGAAATGAAACGACTACATGCCAGTAAAATGGTTTTTGGAGAACGGTCAATAACAGTGCTGATGATGCAACACCGAACTGCGAGAAAAGATTGCCAGTTAATACGTCATTAAAGGGATCGAGATTTGTATTCCGTATTATCTTTGGATAATACACATATGCATCAAAAAAAATCAGGACCATTGTTTCGAAATATAAAGGAATGCCCACAAGCGTTAAGTAGAACGCTAAGGTTCTACTACGGTTTTCGGAATAATAAAGGGTATATATGACTTGAATTAATGATATGACACCTAATAACAAATACCAAATGGTGTGGGACCAGAATAAGTACATAACATTTTCCTTTAAATTTAGTTAGTTAAATACATTTTAACCAATTATTATTCGAGGGATTCATTATGAGATATGGTATCTTTCCACAAAAAGTTCCAATTACTTTTAAGGTTGTTGTTCAATTTATTTGCCCTAAAATTGCAAAATGAGCACCAATCCTCAAGAATGGCGCCCGATTGCGGAAAATCATATTTTTATTAATTGAATTGCCGGTTTTGTTTAATATGATTGATTATTTGTTTTTTCCTTCTTTCCTCTGACAATAAAACCAGCAAGAATATAACATCCGAATCCTATTATTTTTATAAGGATATGACCTATATTTCCCATTTGGTTGGTCTGGATGTTTCAAAAGGAGAAAGCCAAGTCCAAGCTTTCCTGGCAAGAAAGCAACCTTTTGGAAAAACCTTTAAGTTTAAGCATGATACCAATGGTTTACGTGATTTTTATGTATTTTACAAGGAGGTCAAATTAAACGCAGAAACAGATCCTGTAGTCATTTTTGAATCTACTGGACACTATCATGAACCTGTACTTCAGTATCTTGAGGAAAGGAGGATAACCTACTATTTAGTGAATCCAGTGGTTTCTTACGAAACTAAAAAGAGTAGTCTTCGAAAGGTTAAGTCCGACCCAGCTGATGCTCGACATTTATGCGAACTTTACTACAAAGAAGATCTAGAAACATTCCACCGAAAAAATGTTCAAACCATGAACTTACGTAATTTATCTAGACAACATGATTCATTAACTCGTAATTACGTACAGTTAAAGCTGCAGTTTCAAACGATTCTAGATCAAGTTTTTCCAGAATATAAAGGCGTTTTTGGGAATTTATATTCACAGGTATCTTTAAAAACTTTGCTTTTATATTCTACTTCCGACTGCATTTTAAAAGCACCAACAGATGAAATAGCAAGTATGATGCATAGTCTAGGAGGAAAACGTTCGTATGCATGGTTTTGGGAAAAGGCGAATAAGCTTAAAGAGGCTGCAGAACGAAACCCGTTTAAGAAAACCCTATATAAAAGCCACTTAGTGACCTTAAAGATGTACATCCAAATGCTTCTTCAACAAAAAGAGTTTCTATCCATCCTAGAACAATAGATAGATGCATTGGCCACGGAGTTTGAAGAGTATAAGATTCTCCGTTCTATACCAGGAGTAGGATGTAAGATTGCGGCCACACTCATCTCCGAAATCGGGGAAATTGCGCTATTTAGTCATCCTAAAAAGCTAGTAGCCTATGCAGGAATTGATCCAAGGATTTTTCAATCAGGTAAATTTACAGCTACCATAAACCGTATCACGAAAAGAGGCTCTACCAAGCTACGACAAGCTTTATATACAGCCGTTCAGTGTGGATTAACGAACAATCGAAACACCAGGCTGAGAGAGTTTTACGACAAAAAAAGAAGTGAGGGAAAACCTCACAAAGTATCAATAATAGCCTGCGCCAACAAGCTATTACATTGGATTTATGCAATTCTTAAACATAAAGAGCCTTTTAAAGGGTAACAAATGTTAATTTATCACAAAAATTACAAAAACTTCAAATTAGGACTTTGAAGTTTATTTGTCATACCTAAATTCATTATACCATGATTAATTTTAGTATTTTAATGAAAAATGTTGACTTATATTAGCTGGTATAATGGAATACGGAAAGAGTTGCCGCAGCAGCCCTTTATACTCCGTTGGTGTCTTATTTTACACCTTGTTTGCCAAAACCATCACCAAATTTTATTGAATGTAGTTGCCCATTAGAAGCCCAATTATCTCGCTCATATTCATCAAATATTACTGTTACCCATTCCTCTTTAACATTTAACGTTTTTACAGCTTCCTTTGTAACGGCTTCAACAAATTGCTGTTTTTGCTCAATGGTTCTTCCTTTTGCCAGCTTAACATTAATTACAGGCATTATGTATCCTCCTTAACAATGTTCATTGACTAATAAATTCTTTGAAGTCTTAAGAATCCCTTCATTTTCTATAAACCCTTTTTATTCTATTCTGAACTGTTAATTCAATAAGAAAAAGCTGCCGGGATGACAGCTTGGATTTTCAACTCTTGGCTCCCTAAAAGCAAAATGAGACCAATCCTAAAGAATGGCGCCCGATTGTTTAACAATTTTACTTTATTTACTTTCATTAATATTGGAGATATTAATAGAAAACTCATCAAAACTCATATCCCCTAAAGCAAACTTCGTACTTTGAACAAATATTTGTTCATTTTTAGTTAGTTCACGTTTTGCTACCTTTTCAATCCATTCATCCTCTTTGTCCAAAATATCTAAAACATGCTTATGTTTTGAAAAAGCTTCATAGTATCTTAATCCAAATTTCCTTTGGGATATAGCATCAATATGTATGCCATCTGGATTTGCAGTTAAACCTTTTGATGATACAAAATAGCAATTTTTTTCAGTATGAGCAACTTTAGATAATATCTGGTTTATTTGTTTATATTCAACAGCGCTTTTTCCAAATCCGACTTCTCCAAGGTAATATCCCAGCTCACCAATAATAATTGGGATATCTGGTGCATTCAATTCCTCTCTCAAGTGTTTTAATAATGAAAGTAATTTATCTTCATATGTCTGATAACGTCCTCCGTAACTGTCGCTTTCTCCTTGATGCCACAGAATTCCCACTATTTCACTTGTTTCCATAGCAAATTTCGCTTCAGAAATCGCATGTCTTGTTAATAGTCCATCAATTGCCCAATCATCAATAGAGCTTCCTCCCTCGGCACATGGTATGAGCCCAATGGACTCTCCCGGATGATCCTCTGTCCAAGCCTGAGCAAAAGAGGCTGCTGGCCCAACACCAGATACATGACGGTCAAAATTAAGTGGCTCTGCCATCACTTGCCATCTACCGTTTCGCAACATATTTATTTGCTCATTATAAATCGGAGATACATCCTCAATAAATCCTCTGCCAGCCATGTTTGATTGTCCGATTAATAGTATAGATTTCATAGAAAAACCTTCCTTCTTTGTTACAAAGATCTAATTAGACTAAATAAGATTAGAAGTATAAATTCATTAGACTTCTTTCATCCAAGTGGAAGCTGTTCGAATACATAAACTCAAATAGCGCATTTTCCATCGTTGTATTACATGCATCGCTCAGATGTTCTATCTCTAGTTCTTTCACTCATCTACTTATTATATCAATTATTCTAGATTCAATTATGTTCAAGGAGAGTCTTATTCATATGTAGGTTATTCCGCAATCGAAGACATCGTAAATTTACCGAACCGGGAGAACACTTGCAATACAAGAAAAAGGACACTTTCCTTACTTAAGGAAAGCGCCCGATTATGGAATATTGATAAATATGAAAGTTTCATTTGCACAACAAAGAATACCCATTCCATTTTTTCATGTCCGTTAATTATCCACATAGAACCTATTAAAAATGGACCAATATGAAAAGGAATTCCCCTGATATATATGACTTCGGCCTATTATAAAAAAACCACCATTTGTGTTTTTTTCCATTTAAAGCATCAATGAAATGTACTAGTAAAATAAGTATTGATGCAGGAAAGTATCTTTTTATATTACGAACACCTAGAAGGGGTAATGATAACCACGTTAGTACGACCATTAAAATATTGAGTAACCACTGATTTTTTAAAACCATAATATCAATACTCCTTTTGTTAGTTGCTTCATTTGTTTTTCTTCTGTTGTATTTGATAATTCAAATAGAGCCACTTCGATCACGAAATCGTAAGCCACTCCATTTCCAGTTAGAACACGTCTTGATTTGGAGTGAGAGGTATGATAGGCTCATTGCCCTCTCGAAATACCTTGGTATGTCGGCTTTCGAGCAAAATCATGCCTCTGGAGGCTCCATGTCAAGACATCCCAGATTTTCCAGTATCAAATTACAAAGTGGCTCACTTTTGTATAATCGGAGTGGCTCAAAATGTAGTTAGCAAAAACATCTGTTTATTATTATTCAACATTGCTGTTAATTCCATTCTATTTACACTATCTTGCAACTGTAATTACAAAAATGATATAAAAATCCCCATAATATGGTCCAAACATTAATAAAAGCACATCTCCTATTTAGGAAATGCGCCCGATTGCTGAATATCTATGTTTGAAGAGAGGGAAAGGCAATTTAATCCTAGTTGAAAAATAAAATAGCTGCCGCAGCAACCCTTAGTTCAACTGTTGAACCCATTGCGGTGGTATTTATTTTATTAGTTGTGTCGAATACCACGATCACTAACAACAGCCAAAATGGACATCAGCTTCCTCTTAATAAATTCAAAAGCATATAGAAGGAGCGCCCGTGAAAAGTGATAACCCAGATATTGAATTTTTGAGAATTTAACATTTAGTATTCTATACCGTTTCATATATTTTAATCCTAAGAAAATGTACACTATATGGAGAAGAGTATTAGAAATTAAAAATCGAGGAAATTTTCCATAAGACCATTTCAACATCCAGAAACTAGTAACGAAGAAAGGACCTAGCATAAAGAAATCCATACTGTTTAAAGGTGGTATTCCTTCATAATACCCCCACCATTTTTTTCTTTCACCGATTACGGACATTATTTTTGAATAGATATACATAAACAACGATGCCGGAAGAAATTCCTTAAATGACTTTCGACCCAATAATGGTATCGTTAACCAAGGAATAATTGCAAGAGATATTAACAATAATTTTGAATTTTTCATTCAAACCTCCATTCTACTGCTAACGCTGACGGCATAAATAGAAATTTTTATCAATCATAAGAACTCTCACAAGACACAATTTATTATCTTCTTTATTCAGAACTTTTATTCGATTAACTGGCCCTAAAATGGAAAAAAGCACTTTCCTTATTACTGAAAAGCGCCGTTTGTTGAAGACCCTTTATTAATATCTTATTAAAGATATGGGGTCGTTAGTTTAATAACAATCTTAGTTAATAAATATATCTTAAAGTCTCATACTTTCCATACTTGATAACTGTTTGAAATTCATTTCCATCATTTTTATCCTTTAATAGAGCATCCATCTTATCATCTTTAATATCGTAATGTCTCTTATTTAGAAAACCTACACTTCGAATTGTTGGATGGTCTAACATTGGTGTTAAGTCACCATCTAACACATTTGTATTAACAAATCTAAAGCCAATTAGGTTAGGAAATTGATTTAAAAAATTTAAATTTTCAAGATTACCACAAGAATTAAGGCATAGAACCCGAAGATTTTTCAGAGAGAATAATTCTTCATTTGGTACAAATTTCTTTGATTGATTAATATGTAAATGTTTTAGAGAATCGGCTAATCCCGACAAACCCAAATCATTTTGTATTTTAGTACAATAATGTAATTCTAAACGCTTTAATTTATTCATTTTTTCTATACCAAGAAAATCCTGTATATTAGACCAGTTTAATTCTAGATAGAGAAGATTTTCTGGAAAACCAACAAAGTTGCCCAGCATATTCTTTTTATGATGCCAAAGAGTTAAATATTGAATGGATTCAAGCTGCATCTCATTAAATTTATCTTCTTTTAAGTTTAAGTAAGCTTGAAGATTATCTGGTATTTGTTCAAACCAAATCGTCATATTCCTCCAGTTATCCATTATAAATCACCCCTATTTACCAGTATTTCTTTTATCTTATCATTTGGACTTACTAAACTAAACTGCCCAGTTGACAATTAGCCTTATCAACAATCTGGCCATAAAATGTAAATAAGCACTGATCCTTGTTAAAGATTAGCGCCCATTAATTGAATAACTAAAAAAAGCAATCATCAGGTAATTCTTCTTTCACCAACGCCCCCGTTAGCGTAAGTGTATTGTTTCACAAACTCTTCGATATCTTTTAGGAAGAATGAATTAGATACACATATGTATTTATTACACTTTTTCCCTTCGTTCCATTGATTTAGAGTAACCAAAACATTCTCTAAATAACTTTCTGCCAATATAATGTCGGAAATCTTTGTATCTACATCTATAGTATTCGTTCCAATAGCTAATCATTCTACTATAGCTCTTACAAGTCGGACCAATATTTTCAAGGCAAAACCTCTTAATCCGTTCTGTATCCTGTTCTTTTAAAATATCATAAATCATTTCTAATATTTCTACGACATATTCATCACATAATTTTACGATATAAGGAATAGCCCAATCTTCATAATCCATCTGAAGTAACGAATACAAATGCTTTTGACGAACAAACCCATCACAACTTCTTGAATAAATGCAATGCAAAATCATTTTTTGACGTACATCTAAATTGTCCATAACTTCATCTGAAATATCAATGTAGTAGATACGATAGGGAAACTGAATCAAGTTATTATCATGGAAATATTGAATATTTTCCTCCGATACACCAATAGTGACATCATTATAAGTCTTATGAGGAATCAGTCTATCTGCTTTAGTCACATCATCTCTCAAATAGTTTGGAAATCCATCTTGAAGCATACAAATCACATCCTTGGTTCGCTTAATGCAATAAATTTGTTCACCAACTAAACTACGTTTAAAAAGAATTATTCAACAAAAGTAAAAAACTTCCTGCTTATTGAAGTAAACTGATCCTATAGTTTAGGTGTAATACTTCACAATATCCAGTTTGGTTTATTCAACTAAATGGCCCTTTAATGGAACACCGTCTTACTTGCTTTTTTTCTTTTTCTTTTCACTATAAAAATCCCCTTTAGATAAACCTCTAAAGGGGTCAACACATCACAATTTTTTTAACAGGATAACTTTTTCAAAACGGTAACCTTTTTTATAAACGGTACCACTTTATTTTCAAATACACACTTATTTTTATATTTTACCGAAATATTCCAGAGTCTGTTTACTACATTAATGCCTAATTTCCCCTTCAACATGCTTACCATAATCAGGAATGGCAATTCGATCAAATTCATTCGCCAGCATTGTTAAACTATTTGACAATAATTTGCCAGTCATCGGTAAACCATGACCAGTAACCGCAACTGTAGGGTTTAATGCTGCTAATTTTTTTACTGATTCCCAAGAAGCTTCCCAGTCTGTAGTAAAATATCTGGGTGGTCCGCTGATTTCTTGTTCCTGTGTTAAAACTTTATATAGATACTCTTGTTTGACCGTAACAAAGGCATCACCAACAATCAAAGTTTGATCTGCTTTTCTATATAAAGATACATGCCCAGGTGTGTGACCTGGAGTGTGGATCCAGCGAAATCCTGGCATTTTGGGTACACTCCCATCAAGCGGGAGTTTTTCTACATGTTTATTTAAATTAATCGGTTCATTGGGGAACATCGAAGACATTTTCGCTACCATTCCACCCTCAACAGTTGGGTCTGGTTCTGGATAACTCATTTTTCCTGTTAAGAATGGTAATTCTAATTCATGTGCATATACAGGAACTTCCCAATGTTCTACCAGCTCGAGTATCGCTCCAACGTGATCAAAATGACCGTGTGTTAATATAATCGCTTTGGGGCGAGTGTTGGTACCAAAGCGCTCTTCTGTAACAGATATGATTTCGTTTGCTGAGTGTGGCATTCCTGCGTCAACCAATACAAAATCCTTTGTTTCTGGATTTCCGACTAAGACAATATTAACAATTTGGATCGTATAACAAAATAAGTCTGGTAATACTTGAATCCCAACACTGCTTCCTATTGAAGTGGCAGGAATATATTTATAATCACTACCATAATTCATATCCATATCCATATATATTCCACCTTAAAATATTTTTATATAGCACATAGATATTGTCTCTCTAAATTTACTAATTATCATTGGCAAGCCAGATAAAAAAACAGCGCCAGATTCGCTCCAGCACCGTTCCATCTATCTTTATAAAATAATCCATTTATTTGTGCTAAAATGACACGGCTACTTCCTTCAGCGGCCAGTAGCGAAGATCCACTTTTCCTACTACTTGTTCAACCTTGATAAATCCAAAGTGTCGACTATCCCAACTACCAAGACGGTTATCTCCTAACACGAACAATTTCCCCTTTGGAACAGTTTTTTTACCTGTAATCTCCAGTAATGTGAAATCCCCTGTGAGGCGACTCCCTAGCGTTTGATGTCTATATATATTTAAAAATGGTTCAGCCATTTTACGACCATTAATATATAGGTGATCTTCTTTGTATTCGATTTTATCCCCGGGAAGTCCGATAATTCGTTTTACGTAGTCCTCTTTTTCATTTGCATGGAACACAATGACATCGAATCGATCCAAATCACTTATTTGGTAACCAATTTTATTGACGACAAGCTTGTTGCCATCTTCTAGTGTTGGCATCATCGATTCACCTTCGACCACGTAATTGGAGAAGAAAAAAGTACGAATGAATGCAAAAATAATAATTCCAATCGCTAATGCCTTGATCCATTCCAAACTCTCTTTTTTTATTTCTTCTTTCACGAAATCTCCTCCATCCACTTTTAGGATTCATCCATTTTCTCTATCCACGACTATGCTCTCTTTTTACACTTTTATTTAATCTTACTTCAATTCTTTTCCCTACAAACCATAGGATAAAAATAACAATGCTGACAATGACCGTACGAATCGGTTGGGTTATCAATGCACGGAGATCATACCCTACAAAGCTAATCGTAAATATCATCACCATTTTCCCAGTGATGACCGCCAGCATGTATTGAGCAATGCTTACCTTTGATAAGCCGGCAACAATATTGACAAGCGCCGAGGGAGTAAACGGAAAACACAAAAGAAGAAATATCGGTCCGAAACCATGTTGCTCTACCCAGTTCATTAACTTTTGAACCTTTGGGTGTTTGTGCAAAAAATGCAAGAATCTCTGTTGACCAAATTTTCTAAAAAATAAAAAGACAAGGATGGCACCAACACTTGCTCCGGACCAAGACAATAAAAAACCTAACCATAGACCAAAAGCATTTGCGTTTGCCATAACCAATATGACTAATGGCAAGAACGGAAAAAACGCCTCAATCATTGGCAACAAAATCCCAGGTAGTGGTCCAAATGATCGATATTCTTGAATTAACGTCATGATATTTTCCATCGTAAACCATTCTTTAAACGTCTCAAAGTCCATAGACTACGTCTCCTTGTAAACCACTGCAAAAATAGAACAACATCTTTTTTCAGCAAGTCCTATTACTTTATCTTTATTCTACACTTATTTCTTTTAGATGAGAATTTGTCTGCACCGCTTGCTTATTTCTGAAGAAACTCGTTAATGGCTTGCTTATTTTTCTCAAAATCTAAACTTAATACCAATCCGATCCCTGAAATACGTTTGTCCACATATGAGCCATCAATCGGAATCCGAAGCGTTTCAATCGTCCCTTTTTTGGTTAAGAAATCTTTCCCGATTCCAAACATATCGGTCGTAGCTAAGTTGGTATTGACAAACGGGGTGACTACTCCGATTAATTTTGGTATCTTCGGTATAGTTCCGATGCTGGTGAACTGATCCGCTAACACCTTTACTACTTTCTGTTGACGTTCGACTCTACCAAAATCTCCAATTGCATCATGACGAAAACGAACATAACCAAGCAAATGCTCTCCATCAAGCTTTTGCACACCCGGATCTAGTGTTACATCAATGTATTCTGACATCTTTTTTTCCACATCAATCTCTACTCCTTCAGGGAAAGCTTCATCCACTAATTGAACAAAACCCTGGAAGTCAACAATCGAATAATATTGTAAATCTAGATCAAAATTTTCCTTAATCGTTTGTCGTAGCAATTCCGGTCCACCAAATGCAAATGCAGAATTAATTTTATTTTTCCCATGCCCTGGTATATCTACGTAACAATCTCGCATGATTGAGGTCAATTTAAAGGTTTTTTTATCAGGATGATAATGGGCAATCATGATTGTATCCGCACGTGATGGTTCTTTTCCACGGGCATCACTTCCAATCAACAGAATATTGGTTTCGCCAAATTGATCCCGTTTTCCGTTAAATTGGTATTCTGCTTTTTCGACTTGGGACTTTTTCTGAGATTCCAATACCCCTTGCCGGAATTGAAAATAAAAATAGACTGCTATTCCAAGTAATAATACTAGGAAAAAAGCAAGGACTGCTCTCCGCCTTTTCTTCCTTTTTCGCTTTATCGAATGGTTTCTCTCATACCTCATGATTTTAGCCCTCTCATTTTACTTTTTCTTTCATTATAGTATGACTTCTTGTTCCATCAAAAATTTTCCTGTTTAATTTTTAATTTTTGATCCAAAAACAACAATTATATAGCCAGCAGTTTGATTTTTAGGAAAAACTAAAAAGGACTTGAAACATTTTTGTATTTTTCGTATGATATTAACGAACAGATGTTCCACTTTTCCTAAGGAGAGTTTAAGATGACAAGAATACCTGAGGAAGAAAGAGATTTACTGGAAAAGGCGATTTATTTGCCTATGGTGATTACCATTTTGAACCGTGACCTTATAATTATTGACAATGGCCCTTTTAAGCTAAAAAAACCCTACTTAATATTAGTAGAGGAAACGCTTAAGATGATTCAAATGGAGATGGCTGAAGTTAAGCGTTTAATGAAACAAAAGCAATTGAAGGTGGAGGAAGTTCACCGTGATGAAGCCTTTACCATGTTCATGTTTCTCTACAAGGGCTTTGAGGAACACCATAACTATTTTAATCCAAGAATCCGCAATAAGGTCCAGGAGTTATTAGAATTTTACTTATATCGCCGACATCTTTCGAAACCATCAAACTAAATGGCACTTCCAGAAAACGAAATAGAAGCATGATCCATTAACGGTCCATGCTTCATAAATGTTTATGTACAAGGCTTAATGATTATCATAATCCTCGTACCCTTCAGACGCTTCAAAATGCCGATGGTTACGTGGAAAATAAAATGATTTTCGTTCAACATCTTCGATTCTTTGCATTAATTTTGTCCGTAACAATGCCGTTCGCAATAGTTGATTTTCAAATGAGGCACAGGATAAAGGAAGGACGTAAGATTCTTTATTTCGAAAGGAAACAAGGGTAGTATTCTGCTCTAACCGTTTATGAGATGCTACGTGTTCATGAGAAATCCAAATACACTGAGAATTTTGAGGTGAAGTGGTTGGAAAAAAATAAATGAAGTTTGTGGGGTCAATGGTGATTGGAACCTTGTGGGTAAATCCGATTAATTGCTTCGTACCTGCAATCCTTCCTTCATAACTAGATCCAAAAAACTGACAGCTTTTTTTTATAATATCGATTGGTCGAAAGGGGTAAAGAAATTCGTCCTGGAGTTCAATAATTTTTGAATAGGTTTTACTGCCATAAGAAGTAGGCGTAATCATCATTGTACGTGGATTTATTTCATATTCTTCGATGATTCCCGTCATTTGTTTATTCATTTTTTCATCTCCTTTTTACAGTTATACTTCATCTTATCATTTCATTTCCAATTTTCCTTTGTATTTTAACAAAATTCTTAATTTATTCATAATTCCGGGTAAATATTTTTTAAATTTTCAAAACTTTTTATTGATTCTTTTATAAAAACTCCATATAATAGAAAAAAGGTTGCAGGGGTGATTTCGATGAAAGAGAGATCCTATTCAGAGTTAATGAAGTCTGGTGCCATGAATAAGAAAAAGTCTAGTGAGTCCTTTGTTTTGGAATTGTACATTGAAATGCTACTGTCCGAGGTGCTTTTAACTTCTCAAAAGGAAAAATTGCTGACCCTTATCGATCAGGCCATTGATGACCGCAACCAAGAAGAGTTTTTACATTTATCTACACAATATCGCGAACTTACAAAACAGTTTGGGACTTAATAGCAAAGCCCCTGTCGATTCGACAGGGGCTTTTGTTTTGTTACTTATAGGAGGTCTTTTGGTGTTGGATTTCATATTCCTCAAGCCTTGAAATTCTTTCTAACATCGTCGGGTGGCCATAGCGGAAAATTTTCACCAGTAAGGGCGGATTAACCTGACTCAATCCGGACTTTGTTAGTTTCTGAAACGAATCAATTGCCGCTTCACTATTTTTTGTCATCTGAATCGCATATCGGTCTGCGCGAGTTTCTTGGTAGCGAGAGACAAAATTACTGAGCGGACTTGAAGCAAACATCAGCATCGATAGAATCATGAGAAAAAGCGGAAAAGAACGAACGTCACTGACCGAAGCAATCTTTAATTCCTTCCCCCATTTTGATACTCCCCAGTTCATAATCCGGTAAATAAGATACAGTCCTAAAAGAGACATTAACAGGTACCCGGTAATTCCGAAATAAACATGTTTTTCAACGTAATGGGCCATCTCATGAGCCATAATGAATAATATTTGATCATCATTCAAACGCTCTAAGGTTGTATCCCAGAGGACAATTCGTGAATTTGATCCGATTCCTGTTACATATGCATTTAGCGAATTCGTCTTTTCAGACATGTTGACTTCAAAAACATGTTCAGCCGGAATCTTGGCTTTACTAGCTAGATCTAATATTTTTGCTTCAAGTTGTTTATCTTTTAATGGGTAAAAATCATTGTACAGGGGATCAATCACCACTGGCTGCAAAAACATCATAAACAGTGTAAAAGGCACTGATAAAAGCCAGCCATAAAACCACCATCGTTTTGTACTTTTCTTCATAAGCCAATATAAAACAGCAACAATAATGAACATGGTTAAGTAATTAATCCAGAAATCAATGAGTTCGTCCTTCATCCATGATGCAAAGGATTGGGTCGAAATATTGTACGTTTTTGAAAGTGAATAGCTAATATAACTTAGTGGAAAAGTGGCAATATATGAAAAGAAGGAAAGCCAAATTACATAAATAGCTGTTTGAGCTATTTTATATCGTGATGAATGCTCTGCCCAACGTTTAAATGCTTTTGATAAACCAAACAATAAAATCAAAAAATAGATAAGCCATTCAAGCGGTGTTGATAGAAAAAACAACAAATTCCTGATTTTTGAATATTCCTCAGTAAGCATTAACTCTCTTCCATTTAGAAATGTAGCTGGATCCGCTTTTGTTCCTTGGTATTCA
The DNA here is from genome assembly GCA_963524115.1 of uncultured Bacillus sp. GTDB lineage: Bacteria > Bacillota > Bacilli > Bacillales > Cytobacillaceae > Bacillus_BU. Next base: position 264 of record CAURFY010000026.1, on the reverse strand, counting down.
AATGGCAAGCTTGTATCAGCAAAATGAAACAAATACAAATAAACCATAAATCCATATACAATATATAGTAATACGGAAAAAACGCCCATTTTACGTACCAATTGCAATCCCCTCCTGTAGTACAACCCTTTCATTTATATGTTTAGTATGAAAAGAAACAAATAGAACAACATCTTTTTTCAAAAAATAATACATATTATAGCTTGAACCAACTGGGTAGAACCTATTAAAAAAATTGCTGGAGTTTCAGATACCAGCAGCAAT
>CAURFY010000025.1:0-14393 GCA_963524115.1 uncultured Bacillus sp. | reverse complement strand
AATGGAGGATATTATTTTTGCTGGAAGTGATTCTAGACGTGCCTTAAACTTTGCCGAAGTAACATTAACCCTCGATAACGAAGATCAATTTCTACCAGTTGAGTACAACGAAGTGAGTGTAACAAGACGCGTGTACCGAACTGGAGAAAGTGATTTTTTGATTAATAAACAGTCCTGCCGATTAAAAGACATTATTGAGTTGTTTATGGATTCTGGTCTTGGCAGGGAAGCCTTTTCGATTATTAGCCAAGGTAAAGTCGAAGAAATATTAAACAGCAAAGCCGAAGACCGCCGTACGATTTTTGAAGAGGCGGCAGGAGTATTAAAATATAAAAATCGCAAGAAAAAAGCAGAATTCAAGTTGATGGAAACACAAGAAAATCTAAATCGTGTCAGCGATATCCTGCATGAGCTTGAAGGCCAAGTAGAGCCGTTAAAAATTTCTGCATCGATTGCCCGTGATTACTTAGAAAAAAAGGAAGAGCTTGAACATTTTGAGGTCGCTCTTACGGTCTATGATATAGAGGATTTCCACGCTAAATGGGAAAAGCTCTCTGCCACGCTTGAACTCCATCAGCGAGATGAGCTAAGGCTATCGAGTGAACTTCAGAAAAAAGAAGCCAACATTGAGGAGCGTCGCAATCGAATTTTGGCTTTAGATGAGTCAATTGATGATTTACAAACTGTCCTGCTCCATGCCACAGAAGAACTTGAAAAGCTAGAGGGGCGAAAGGAAGTCTTAAAGGAACGTAAGAAAAACGCCTCCCAAAATAAACATCAACTAGAGAAAAATGTGGTTGAATTAGCTGAAAAAGTGGCTCTTCACAAGAAGGAAAAAGACGAACAAACACTTACCGTTTCACGGCTTAAGGATGAGGCAAAGATTCTACAACAACAATTGGAGACAAGCCTTGCTCAGCTCAAATTATTAAGCGAAGATATTGAACAAAAGATAGATTCCTTAAAAAGTGATTATATTGAGTTATTAAACAATCAGGCGAATGCCAAAAATGAACTTCGTTATGTTGATACTCAGTTGCAACAGCAAGAAAGTAGAAACGTAAAACTTGATGAAACGAACGAAAAATTTATCGGTCAACGTCAAGATATAGCTGAACGAAAGCATTCAGTTTTATTGCTTTTGGATGAAGCAAAGGAGAAGCTTGAAAAACAAGTCCAGAGCTTTTATCAAGAGCAAAAAAAGCTTGAGTCAATAAAAAGTAATTATTCAAAGCAAGAAAAAACCTTATATCAAGCCTACCAATTTTTGCAGCAATCCAAATCTCGGAAAGAAATGTTGGAAGAAATGGAGGAAGATTTCTCTGGATTCTTCCAAGGAGTTAAGGAAGTTTTGAAAGCCAGAAATCATGGCCTAAAAGGGATAGAAGGCGCGGTTGCTGAACTAATTTCTTCCCCGAAAGAATATGAAACAGCAATTGAAATTGCCTTAGGGGCGGCAATGCAACATGTTGTGGTGGATACTGAGCAAAATGCCCGTGCTGCCATCGCTTTCTTAAAACAACACTCCTACGGTCGAGCGACATTTCTACCGTTAAGTGTGATCAATGGAAGAAATCTTTCGTCAAACCAACTTCAAGCAATTGGACAACATCCATCGTTTATTGGGGTGGCTCCTTCTTTAATTCGTTATGAACCAAAATATCAGGAAATCATCACGAATCTTTTGGGGAATGTTGTCATCACCAAGGACTTAAAAGGTGCAAACGAACTCGCGAAAATTCTGCAATATCGTTGTCGTTTTGTCACGTTAGATGGTGACGTCGTGAATCCAGGCGGTTCTATGACTGGTGGAGCGGTAAAACAAAAAACAAATTCTTTGTTAAGTCGCAAAGGTGAGCTTGAAGAATTAAAGAAAAAGCTTGTCGACATGGAAGAAAAAACTAGCCAACTTGAAAATCAGGTGAAACGGTTAAAAAATGAGACAAGCACTAAAGAGTTCGAATTGGAATCGCTCCGCAAAACAGGCGAAGAGCTCCGTCTTAATGAGCAAACTCTAAAAGGTGATCTCCGTGAAATCGAGTTTGAAGAAAAAAGCATTAACGAACGTTTGGCTTTATATGATATGGATAAACTTCAAACTACCAAAGAGAACGCGAATCTTCTTTCTAGAAAGGTCGAGCTTGAATCGGATCTTAAAAGACTTAATCTGGAAATAGCCAATCTAGATGCTGAAATCAAGGAGCTTTCTAAACAAAAAAGTGTGGAATCAACATCACGAGAGACACTTCTTTCCGATATAAACGAGCGGAAAATTTTGATTGCAGCAAAAAATGAGCAGCTTTCACATGCCAATGAAAAAATAGCAAGAGTGACAATTGAACTTTTAGAAAATCAAGAAAAGCTGGAGACGGTTTCCGAGGACTTACAATTGTTGTCTTCAGAAATGACCGATAGCTCTTCTGGTGAAGAACAGCTTGAAATCGCTGCAAACCGAATGCTGCAGGATAAAAATGATACGGTAAAACTAATTTCTTCTCGCCGTGAAGAACGGGTGAAAATCCAGTTAGAGCTAGAGGATGAAGAACTCGAGGCCAAGGAATTAAAACGGCAGCATAAGGGCATGGTGGAAAGCTTAAAAGACGAAGAAATCAAGTTGAACCGCTATGATTTTGAACTTGAAAATCGTCTTTCTCATCTTCGAGAAGAATATATGCTAACGTTTGAAGGGGCAAAGGAGCAATATCCAATGTCCATTCCAGTGGATGAAGCCCGTAAAAAGGTGAAATTAATCAAGCTTGCTATTGACGAATTGGGTTCGGTTAACCTTGGTGCAATTGAAGAGTATGATCGGGTTTCAGAGCGATATGAATTTTTACTTGAGCAAAAAACGGATCTCCAGGAAGCCAAGGATACGTTGTTCCAGGTTATTGGAGAAATGGATGAAGAAATGAAAAAACGCTTCTCGGAAATGTTTGATGGTATTCGCTCGCATTTTGAACCTACCTTCCAGGCTTTGTTTGGTGGAGGTCGTGCCGATTTGCGCTTAACGGACCCAAGCGACCTACTGAACACTGGAGTGGAGATCGTTGCTCAGCCACCCGGGAAAAAATTACAAAATCTCGGCTTATTATCTGGTGGTGAGCGTGCATTGACAGCAATTGCGTTACTATTCTCCATCTTAAAAGTTCGCCCTGTACCATTTTGTGTTCTTGATGAAGTAGAAGCGGCGCTTGATGAGGCTAATGTACATCGATTCAGTAAATATTTGAAAAGATACAGTGATGAAACGCAGTTTATCGTAATCACTCATCGTAAGGGTACAATGGAAGAGGCAGACGTCCTTTATGGAATTACCATGCAAGAGTCAGGGGTTTCAAGGCTAGTATCGGTTCGTTTGGACGATACCCCGGATTTAGTTCAATCATAGCAATTATTTAGGCGAGGAAGTGAAATGGATGAGCTTTTTTAAAAAGTTAAAAGAGAAAATTTCTAAACAAACAGATAGCGTGACAGAAAAATTTAAACAGGGGTTGACGAAAACCCGCGATAATTTTTCCGGAAAAGTAAACGATCTTGTTGCGAGGTACCGTAAAGTTGATGAAGAATTTTTTGAAGAGCTTGAAGAAATCTTGATTCAGGCTGACGTCGGCTTTGATACTGTCATGAAGCTGATTGATGAACTGAAATTAGAAGTAAAACGGAAAAATATCCAAGACCCGAAAGAAGTTCAAAGTGTCATTTCTGAAAAACTTGTTGAGATTTACCAGGGTGACAAGGGTGATACAGTAACTTCTGAATTAAACATTCAAGATAATGAGTTAACGGTTATTTTATTTGTCGGTGTAAATGGAGTGGGTAAAACAACCACAATTGGGAAGTTAGGGCATAAATTCAAGGCTGAAGGTAAGCGAGTGTTAATGGCAGCTGGCGATACTTTCCGTGCAGGTGCAATCGAGCAGCTAGAGGTATGGGGAGAGCGAGTTGGCGTAGAAGTAATTAAGCAAGCAGCTGGCTCTGACCCTGCCGCAGTTATGTTTGATGCCATTCAGGCAGCAAAGGCTCGCAATGCTGATATTCTCCTTTGTGATACCGCTGGGCGTTTGCAGAATAAGGTTAATTTAATGAAAGAACTTGAAAAGGTAAAACGGGTTATCGAACGGGAAATTCCTGGGGCACCTCACGAAGTATTGCTAGTACTCGATGCTACAACAGGACAAAATGCCATGATTCAGGCAAAGACCTTTAAAGAAGCGACAGATGTTAGTGGGATCGTGTTAACAAAACTCGATGGAACGGCTAAGGGGGGGATTGTACTCGCGATTCGTAATGAGCTTGACATTCCTGTCAAATTTGTCGGCCTTGGCGAAAAAATGGATGATCTCCAAGAATTTGATGCTGAAAAATACGTATATGGACTATTTGCAGATCAAGTAGAAAATGAGCTGGATGAAGAATAAGGAATTCATCCTAATTTTAAAATAAAGATGAAGATTGGGCTGCCAAAGGATTAATTGGCAGCCTATTTTAGCACCTTGACAGTGGTTCACGTTCTGTGTAAAATAAGTTGTAAAGGCTTTTCACTTAACAAGGGGGAATGGCGATGCTGGAAAAAACAACACGCATGAATTATCTATACGATTTTTATCAATCGTTGTTAACCCCAAAGCAGAGCAGCTACATGTCCCTATATTACTTAGAAGACTATTCCTTAGGAGAAATCGCTGAAGAATATAATATAAGCCGGCAAGCTGTTTATGACAACATAAAGAGAACCGAAGCGATGTTAGAGGAATATGAGGAAAAGCTATTGCTGTTACAGAAATTTCAAAATCGTTGCAAGCTTCTTGCCGATATAAAGGAAATGCTTGCAGAAGAAACACCTTCTAAACAGGCACTGTTTGAAGCAGTGGCTGAAGTAGAGAAACTAGATTAGGAGGCGGCAAAGCATGGCATTTGAAGGATTGGCCGACCGACTGCAAAATACAATCCAAAAAATCCGCGGTAAAGGGAAAGTAAACGAAGCGGATGTTAAGGAAATGATGCGTGAAGTACGTCTCGCTCTTCTAGAGGCTGACGTTAACTTTAAGGTAGTCAAGGAATTTGTTAAAAAAGTAAGCGAGCGTGCACAAGGTCAAGAGGTTATGAAAAGCCTTACACCTGGGCAACAAGTCATTAAGGTCGTAAAAGAAGAACTTACTGAGTTAATGGGTGGCGAACAGAGTAAAATTGCCGTTTCAAACCGTCCTCCAACTGTCATTTTAATGGTGGGTCTTCAAGGTGCTGGTAAAACAACGACCACTGGAAAGCTTGCCAACCTACTTCGAAAAAAGTACAATCGGAACCCATTGCTTGTTGCGGCTGATATTTATCGTCCTGCAGCAATCAAACAACTTGAAACACTTGGAAAGCAGCTTGGAATGTCTGTCTTCTCTCTTGGTGATCAAGTAAGTCCGGTTGAAATAGCGAAACAAGCAATAGCTAAGGCTAAGGAAGATCATCATGACTATGTATTAATTGATACAGCAGGTCGATTGCATGTGGATGAAGCTCTTATGGATGAATTAAAACAGATAAAAGAGCTTTCGAAGCCTGATGAAATTTTCCTTGTTGTTGATGCGATGACTGGTCAAGATGCAGTGAATGTAGCTCAAAGTTTTAATGAGACTCTAGGACTTACGGGTGTTGTCTTAACCAAATTAGATGGTGATACTCGTGGTGGTGCCGCCTTGTCGATTCGTTCTGTTACCAATACTCCGATTAAATTTGTCGGTCTTGGTGAGAAAATGGATGCGTTGGAGCCTTTCCACCCTGAACGAATGGCATCAAGGATTCTAGGAATGGGTGATATGCTAACCCTTATCGAAAAAGCCCAGGCTAATGTAGATGAGGAGAAAGCAAAAGAGTTAGAAAAGAAGATGCGCACAGCTTCTTTTACTCTAGATGATTTCCTTGATCAACTTGGTCAAGTTCGCAACTTAGGTCCGCTTGATGAGCTATTAAAAATGATGCCTGGCGCGAACAAGATTAAAGGTTTGAACAATGTTCAAATCGATGAAAAACAAATTTCCCACGTGGAAGCCATCATTCAATCGATGACAAAGGATGAAAAAATCCATCCTGAGGTGATTAATGCGAATCGTCGTAAACGGATCGCCAAAGGAAGCGGAACAACGGTTCCTGATGTCAATCGTCTTTTAAAACAATTTGAAGACATGAAGAAAATGATGAAACAAATGACTGGTATGCAGCAAAAAGGGAAGAAAAAAGGTTTTAAGCTACCGTTTAATCCTTTCTAAAGTTTGATTAGTATATCCAAAATTTAGGTGTTAAGAAAAAACACTTTACAAACTTTTTATTCATTGTTATTATATTATCTTGTGTGAAACTATTCGGAGGTGCTATTTAAAATGGCAGTAAAAATTCGCTAAAAAAGTATGGGAGCAAAATAATCCCCTATCTATCGTATTGTAGTTGCTGATTCTCGTTCACCACGTGATGGACGTCAAATTGAAACAGTTGGAACTTATAATCCTGTTGTTCAACCAGCACAAGTATTAATCAATGAAGAGCTTGCTCTTAAATGGTTACAAAATGGTGCAAAACCATCAGATACAGTTCGTAACCTTTTCTCTAGCCAAGGCATCATGGAAAAATTCCATAATGCTAAAAACAGCAAGTAATTCGAGATTCCTATGAAGCAGCTTATTGAAACGATTGTTAAGCCCCTTGTTGATTTTCCAGATGATGTCTTGGTTGACGTCATTGAAGAGGATCACCGTGTAACCTATAAACTCTCTGTCAACAAAATTGACATGTGAAAAGTAATTGGGAACCAGGGGCGAGTTGCAATGGCCATTAGAACAGTAGTCTATGCAGCAGGATCATCACAACAGAAGAAGATTTTTTTAGAAATCTCAGAATGAGGAGGGGCATCCCTCCTCTTTTCGTATATATTAATAGATAGTTCCATCATATGTCTTTTCCTCGGGGAATAAGTGCTATGGGAGGCGATCAAAATGAAACTACTTCAAACTGTCGTGATAAAACAAGTATTAACAGAACAAAGTAAGGACAATTTATTTGATAAATACCACTCAAAAAAATTGCAATTACAAAAAGAATGTGACCAACTTAGGTTTGAATTAAAAAAATTGGAAAAGGCCAAAAAATATCAGCCTGCTAGTTTAGTGAAGCATTTTGAAAAAGAAATCCAATCAAGGCATGAAAAAATCAAGCTAGCGGACTTCCAAATCGAACAACTACATATCCTACCATTAGGAAGCGAATTAAAAGAGCGAGAAGTACAGGCACTTGTTGAGTTAAATGAAGGTGATAGCTGGGAGGAGTTTCTAACTGGCAAAACCATTGTGATTAAAGATGGTTTAGTGGCAGAAATTCGAGAAAGGTGACTTAAATGATGGATAAATGGTTTAATGTCGGAAAAATCGTTAATGTACATGGTTTAAAAGGAGAAGTTCGGGTAATTTCAACAACGGATTTTGTTGAACAGCGGTTCAAGCCTGGCAATCAATTGTTTTTATTTATGCCAGGGGCGAAAGCGATTAACCCGATTGAATTAAAAGTAGTAACTCATCGCACACATAAAAACTTTGAGTTACTAACCTTTGAAGGATTCGAGGATGTCAATCTCGTCGAGAAATTTAGGGACGGAATATTAAAGGTTCCTGAAAGTCAGCTTGGTGCACTAGATGATGGTGAATTCTATTTCCATGAAATTGTGGGCTGCCTAGTCTTTACAGTACATGGCGAAGAAATAGGAAAAGTTACCGAGATTTTAACCCCAGGTGCAAATGATGTTTGGGTTATTAAGCCTAAGACAGGGAAGGACATTTTAATCCCTTATATTGCGCAAATCGTGAAAAAGATAGATGTTAAAGAAAAAATCATTTTGATAGAGCCAATGGAAGGCTTATTATCATGATGAAGATTGATGTTCTTTCGCTTTTCCCTGAAATGTTTTCAGGAGTATTCACGCAGTCAATCTTAAAAAAAGCGGCTGAAAGCGGTTCGGTTGACTATAATGTTGTCAATTTTCGGCAATTTTCGGATAATAAACATCAGACTGTAGATGATTACCCGTACGGTGGGGGTGCAGGAATGGTTTTAAAGCCTCAACCTATTTTTGATGCCGTTTCTGAGCTTTTGAAGGCTGATACCGATGTTACTCCACGTGTAATCCTGCTTTGCCCACAAGGAGAACGCTTTACACAAAAAAAGGCAGAGGAACTGTCAGAAGAACAGCATCTAATTTTTATTTGTGGCCATTATGAAGGCTATGATGAAAGAATTCGCCAATATTTAATTACAGATGAAATTTCAATAGGTGATTATGTTTTAACCGGAGGAGAGCTTGGTGCAATGGTCATCATTGATAGCGTCGTCCGACTCCTTCCAGGGGTCCTAGGAAATGAAGAATCTCATCAAAAAGACTCATTTAGCACGGGCTTTCTTGAGCATCCCCATTATACAAGGCCAGCAGAATTCCGTGGAATGAACGTACCCGATGTTCTTTTATCTGGAAATCATCGATTGATCGAAGAATGGCGAACAAAGGAATCATTGCGCCGAACATACTTAAGGCGACCTGATTTACTTGAAAAGGTAGAACTGACTGAGCAGCAGCAAAAGTGGCTGTTAGAATTGCGGAAACAACACGACTAACTATTGCGAAAGCATAGTGTTTGTGGTATGATAATTTTTGTGACTTGGGCTGTAAAGTACTAAGTCTTGATAACGATGTTCCGCTGCAATCATAAATAGGAATGTAAGAGCATCTGTGGGAGGAGTTGAAAACGATGCAAAAATTAATTGAAGATATCACAAAAGAACAACTTCGTTCTGATCTTCCTGCGTTCCGTCCTGGGGATACTGTACGTGTTCACGTAAAAGTTATCGAGGGTACTCGCGAACGTATTCAGATTTTTGAAGGTGTTGTGATTAAGCGTCGTGGCGGTGGAATCAGCGAAACATTTACAGTTCGTAAGATTTCTTACGGTGTAGGTGTTGAACGTACATTCCCTGTACACACACCAAAAATTGCGAAGCTTGAAGTTCTTCGTCGCGGTAAAGTCCGTCGTGCGAAACTTTATTACCTACGTAATCTTCGTGGTAAAAAAGCTCGTATTAAAGAGATTCGTTAATACAGGACAATGCAAAAATTGGGGGCTTGGTTTCAAGCCCCTTTTTTGTAGGAAAAATTTGTGTTTTTGCAGTAAATATTTCAAACAAAAGACAAATAGGTTAAATATTTATGAAAAAGGTAATCCCATCGTGTTTATTTTTTTAGACTTATGTAAAATAGACCTAGGTGTACACTTTTTAAGTTGAGAATGGTGGGGATTTTAATGACAAAAAAGAAAAACGAACTTTGGGAATGGACAAAAGCATTAGTAATCGCGGTTATTTTAGCTGCTGTAATTCGCACCTTTTTATTCGCTCCTATTGTTGTTGACGGTCTATCAATGATGCCGACACTTCATAATTCGGACCGAATGATTGTTAATAAATTTAGTTATAAAATTGGTGATCCTAAGCGGTTTGATATTATTGTTTTCCACGCTCCCGAAGGTAAAGATTACATAAAACGTGTAATTGGCTTACCAGGAGATGAAATAGAATATAAAAATGATACCCTTTATGTAAATGGGAAAGCCTATAAAGAGCCTTACTTAGATGAATACAAAAAATCAGTCATTGATGGCCCGCTTACTGAGCCGTTTACACTCGAAGAGAAAATCGGCAAGAAGAAGGTCCCAGCAGGAAATTTATTTGTTATGGGTGATAACCGCCGTTACAGTAAAGACTCAAGACATATCGGTACGGTACCATATAAAAAGGTACTAGGAAGAACAAGCATTTTATATTGGCCAATAAAAGATATGCAGATAGTTGATTAGAACGAAAAGCGGAAGGCGCCTGGAGCTAGACAAATCGGAAGGCGAAGTCTATTCTAGCCGCGTAAGTTAGAACAAATAAAGGGGTGACAATGATGACGATTCAATGGTTCCCCGGACATATGGCAAAAGCTCGCCGAGAGGTGACAGAAAAGCTTAAACTGGTTGATATCATATTTGAATTGGTGGATGCAAGGATTCCTTTTTCATCAAGAAATCCAATGATTGATGAGATAATCCAGCATAAACCGAGATTGGTTTTATTAAATAAAGCCGATATGGCGGATCGCGAAGTAACGAAACAGTGGATTCGTTATTTTCAAGAAAATGGGGTTGCTGCATTAGCGATTAATTCTCAAGAAGGCATTGGAATGAAAGAAATTGTTATTGAGGCAAAAAAACTTCTTAGTGAAAAATTTGATAAAATGAAATCTAGAGGAATCAATCCTCGGGCAATAAGAGCTATGATTGTCGGGATTCCCAATGCCGGAAAATCAACTCTTATCAACCGTCTTGCCAAGAAAAACCTTGCCAAAACTGGTAATACCCCTGGGGTAACAAAAGCACAGCAATGGATAAAGGTTGGCAAAGAGCTTGAATTGCTCGATACTCCTGGTATTCTCTGGCCGAAGTTTGACGATCAAGAGGTAGGTCTCAAACTAGCTGTAACAGGAGCCATAAAAGACACTCTCCTCAATATGTATGAAATTGCAGCATATGCTCTTCAGTATTTGGAAAGAGTTTACCCGGAACGGCTGAGGGAACGATACAAACTTGAAATGATTCCTGAAGATACAGTGGAGCAGTTTAATGTAATTGGAAAATTCCGCGGTTGTTTAGTTGGTGGTGGAGAAGTAGATTACGATAAGGTCTCCGAATTGATTATCCGCGAAATCCGGATGGAGAAATTAGGTCCGCTCAGTTTTGAAAGGCCAAGCGATCTTTTGGAAAAAATTGAACAACAAGAAAATGAATCAAGACCCGTATAAAGTTGGGGCCTTGATTCATTTTTTTGGGAAAAATCACCTCTTATCCTACATAGTCGGGAGACCAGATTAGTATGAGTAAATTAACCATTGGAGAAATTGCTGAGCGTTTAAAGAGTCAAAAAAATGACGACGAACAGTTTATTAGAATTATTTCTAATGATGAACGAAAAGGTGTCCAACAGCTTATTTTAAAATGGAAAAAGCAGTGTGCGCAGGAAAATCTCGCTCGCGAAAAATTTGAGGAAATGAGCAAATATGAAATATCGGTTCGAAAGCAAGGCTACCAATTAATAGCTGGAATCGATGAGGTTGGCCGTGGACCTCTTGCAGGTCCTGTTGTTGCAGCGGCGGTTATTTTATCTGAAGATTTTTTGCTGCTTGGAATAGATGATTCTAAAAAATTAACCGAAGCAAAGCGGGAAGAGTACTATGACCAAATAATGGCCCAAGCAATTGCCGTAAGTATAGGATCCATTTCACCCGAAGAAATCGATACCATAAATATTTATGAAGCTACCAAAAAGGCTATGCTAGCAGCGGTTTCTGGCCTTAATACAGCACCCGATTTTCTGCTCATTGATGCTATGAAGTTAGATACACCTTATCCTTATGAAGCCATTATTAAAGGTGACGCTAAAAGTATTTCGATTGCGGCAGCATCGATTATTGCAAAGGTGACGCGCGACCGGTTGGTGTGGGTAGTTGGGGTTGTTTATCCTGAATACGGCTTTGCAAACAACATGGGCTATGGAACGAAAGAGCACCTATTAGCAATCGAAAAAATAGGGATTACTCCACATCATCGGAAAAGCTTTGCTCCAGTAAAAGACTACATATAAGTATTTGAATGAGCGCTAAAAATTTGGGGACCACATAATGGGTGGTCTCTTATTTTTTATTATTCTATAATAATTTTAATATTAAAAATATTAAAATTTCAGAATTTTATAACAAAATATTTTATATTTATGATATATTACTAGACAGTGCATCATTTTTTTTATTAAAATGAATTCACAGTCTATATTTGAAAGTTTGATAGGAGGATGGGAAATGAATATCCATGAGTATCAAGGGAAAGAAATCCTCAGAAAATACGGGGTATCTGTACCGAATGGGAAAGTGGCTTTTACAGTTGAGGAAGCTGTCGAAGCAGCAACATCTCTTGGAACAAAAGTTTGTGTTGTTAAAGCACAAATTCACGCAGGTGGTAGGGGTAAAGCCGGCGGTGTTAAAGTAGCTAAAAACCTAGATGAAGTTCGTACATATGCAACCGAAATCTTAGGAAAAACTTTAGTGACTCATCAAACAGGCCCAGAAGGCAAAGAAGTCAAACGCTTGTTAATTGAAGAAGGCTGTGACATTAAAAAAGAATATTATGTTGGACTAGTATTAGATCGAGCTACATCCCAAGTTGTCTTAATGGCATCTGAAGAGGGTGGAACCGAAATCGAAGAAGTTGCTGAGGCAACTCCGGAAAAAATCTTTAAGGAACAGATTGATCCAATCATCGGACTTACAGCATTCCAAGCCCGCCGAATTGCTTTTTCAATCAATATTCCTAAAGAACTTATCAACCAAGCAGTAAAATTTATGTTAGGGTTATACACAGCTTTTATTGAAAACGATTGCGCCATTGCTGAAATCAATCCACTTGTGACAACGGGGGATGGGAAAGTTATGGCTTTAGATGCAAAATTAAACTTTGATGATAACGCTTTATATCGTCAAAAGGAAGTACTAGCCTACCGTGACTTGGAAGAAGAGGATTCGAAAGAAATTGAGGCCTCAAAGTATGACCTTAGCTATGTTTCATTAGATGGAAACATCGGATGTATGGTTAATGGTGCTGGTCTTGCAATGGCAACAATGGACATCGTCAAACATTATAGTGGTGATCCCGCAAACTTCCTTGATGTTGGGGGCGGTGCAACAGCAGAAAAAGTAACAGAAGCGTTTAAAATTATCCTGTCTGATCCAAATGTTAAAGGAATTTTTGTTAACATCTTTGGGGGTATCATGAAATGTGATGTTATCGCAACAGGTGTAATTGAAGCTGCGAAACAAGTTGGTCTTGAAGTGCCACTTGTGGTTCGTTTAGAGGGAACAAACGTAGACCTTGGAAAGAAAATCTTAAGTGAGTCAGGTTTAAGCATAATCGCAGCAGAATCTATGGCCGATGGAGCACAAAAAATCGTTTCCTTAGTAAAGGAAATGGATTAGGAAAGGAGAATTCATGTGAGCGTATATATTAATAAAGATACTAAAGTTATTGTACAAGGAATAACAGGTTCAACAGCTTTATTTCATACAAAACAAATGCTTGAATACGGGACGAAAATTGTTGGCGGAACATCACCAGGTAAGGGTGGGACTGAAGTAGAGGGTGTACCTGTATTTAATACAGTTAGAGATGCTGTACAAGCTACTGGCGCAACCGCTTCCGTCATTTATGTACCGGCTGCCTTTGCTGCTGATGCTATCCTAGAAGCTGTCGAAGCAGAGCTCGACCTTGCTATTTGTATCACAGAGCATATTCCTGTTTTAGATATGGTTAAGGTAAAGCGTTATATGGAAGGTAAAAAAACTCGCCTTGTTGGTCCAAACTGCCCTGGCGTCATTACTCCTGATGAGTGCAAAATTGGAATTATGCCTGGTTATATCCATACTAAAGGACATGTTGGTGTTGTCTCTCGTTCTGGAACATTAACATATGAAGCAGTCCATCAATTGACCCAGGCTGGAATCGGTCAAACAACAGCAGTTGGGATTGGCGGAGACCCGGTAAATGGGACAAACTTTATTGATGTTTTAAGTGCCTTTAATGAAGATCCTGAAACCTATGCAGTCATTATGATTGGTGAAATCGGTGGAACAGCTGAAGAAGAAGCAGCTGAGTGGGTTAAGGCAAACATGACCAAACCAGTTGTCGGCTTCATTGGTGGTCGTACCGCGCCAGCAGGCAAACGTATGGGCCATGCAGGAGCGATTATCTCTGGCGGTAAAGGAACAGCAGATGAGAAAATCCGTGTTATGAATGAATGTGGAATCAAGGTTGCAGAAACACCATCTGTAATGGGTGAAACCTTAATTGAAGTAATTAAAGAAAAAGGTATATACGATTTGTGTAAAACTCACTAAGATAGGTTTAGTTGGAGAAAATGGAATATATCCATTTTCTCGGGCTATAATCTCCAAAAGAAGTCCCTCAATTATAGAGGGGCTTATCTTCATTTAAACCTTCACCTACCATACTTCCAATATATTTAGCTACCAACAAAAAAATTCTATTTCTAAACGATTTGTGAATCTTTTTATAAGGAGTGTCGATAAATGGACATTTTTCAGAAGAAGCTAATCCTTCTCCACCACTGGAAGGGCTTAAGTTGGACGATGATACAAACGATTATTAAAAATGACCCCACGCTAAAATCCTTCAATTCCTTCACAATTTCAGAACTTCGCCATGTTGGGGTCTCTGTAAAAAACACGAAATTGCAAGATTTACCCTTAAACCCTACCCTTGAGC
>CAURFY010000024.1:0-14683 GCA_963524115.1 uncultured Bacillus sp. | reverse complement strand
GCAGAGAGATCACTTACGATTACACCTACATGATCTATTCTATGAATCTTCATATCCTTTCCTCCTTGTTTCCGTTACTTTGCAATTTCCAACAATCTTGATGAGTTTGTTTGTAATTCTAATTCACTAAAACCAGAAAATATCCTTCTTTATCAATCTTGCCCTAAAATGAAAATAAGCGCTGTTCCTTGTTAATGAATAGCGCCCTATTTCAGTATAAAGTTCCTGAAAGCAAAGCTCCAACACGTCAATAACTTACAATCGTTGTCACTCCACGTTCCGTTAATAATATCAGATGTTTCAATTCATCTTTTAGCCATTATTCCCGTACCTAATAACACCACTAATTAATAAAAACACTAATGCAAAAATGCATATTGTTCCGATTGAAGCTAAAGCATTAAGTATATTATTTGCTTTTGTACTAAACAGCTTACAAAATACAATATTAACTCCAACTCCAATAATTCCACCCAATGTATTTCCCATAAGGTCAGTTATATCGCTGCCTCCTATAGCAAATATGAATTGCAATACTTCAAATAACAAACTAACCCCCGCTATTGGTACAATTTTTTTCAAGAAAGACAAACTTGGTTTTAGCATACTGATATAAATTCCAAATGGGATAAATGCAAGTACGTTATAGATTATTTCACCAATATCTATTTTATCGTTTTTAATAACCGAACCAGCAAAAGGGATTAAGTTGATTCCCCTAAAATCCGCGAAATGACGCAAGTCTTGAAATGAAATTTGCATTTTAAAAAGGATAATCCATGTTAATACAAATAAATATACGGCCAACAAGCCAGCAGTTATTTTATTTTGATTATTTTTTAGTTTTCCCATATTATTCCTCAATCCCTACTCAAAATCTAAACTTTTAGCTACTTTACTAATGAAAATGCTTACTCCGTATATCAGAGCAGATTTGAAAAAATCTTTTTAAAAAAATATTACTTTAATGGGCTTTTAATAAATTCCCTTCCATTCTTCTTTTGTATATTTAATAAAAGGAAAATTAGCCCTTATATAAGTCAGAATTTCCATTGTTTCGTTAGTCATATTATGGGGTACAACAGTTCCTTTAAAATGAGGAGTAATAAGAATCGAACCTTCTTGGTCCTTTACATAAAATAGCAAACAATCCATATACCAGGCTTGTTTTTCATATATTCTTTTTTTAAAATATCTAACTTCAATTACGTCCTGGAAAAAAACTTCTTTCCATTGTTTCTTCTTTTCTACAATTTTATTTGAATAAACGGCTATATAGCCTTTTACATTGAGCAGATATGTCCGAAAAAATAATATAGTCCCTATTATAATCCCAATTCCAAAAACGCAATAAAACCAATCCATTTCAATTATGCCTTGAATAATAAATATCAAACCAACCAGGATAAAACCAAAATATAAAATTTCAATTGTGATTATCTCCCATTTACGATGTTTATATATCATCACTGGATTTTCCAAACAGCTACCTCCAAGGAAATAATTATTCTTAATTTCTTCTTTTATTAATCTATACCTGCAAATAAAAAATCAACTGCACCCGTTTACTTTAAAGCAATAGGTAAGAATTTGATATAATCTCCAACTTTTCCTTTGCTCCAAACCCAATGTGCGACTTCCTCAGCATTAGGTGTTCAGAGCAAATTTAACAAATATCGGACAACATCTCTGATTAAAGGAGGAGCAAAAAACAGAAAAAAAACCATCGTAATATAATTCGATTTTATTATTTCTTTAAAAGTAATGTTATTCTTAAATCCCTTAAAAAAGGTTCTAACAAAATAAATAATTATCAATAATAACAAGATAGCATCCATCAAAAACGCTTCAAATGGCACTGGTGGCATTATATTCCCTCCGTTAATAACTAAACTAACAAGACGAATCTGATGTAGCAAAAAATTAATAAAATTCTAGAGATATTACAGAAAGTCCTTCTTGCATTAACCTGACATTTTGTTGAAATGACAAATAATCGGTTATGATAGCGCTCTTCAAGATAGGCGCCCAAACATGTAATTGGCACGATCATCTATTGATAATCGCCCCTATTGTAAAATAGAGATTGTCACCGGAAATATTAATTAAACTTTTCAGGTTCTTCTACATAAGAATTGATATAACCGCACTTAGGACAAACATAACAAGGGTTTATCTTACTCACTGTTTTAGCATTAGGTTTAACATCAGCTTTATATATTCTAAATGGTAAACTATCTACTTTAGCCTCCACCATATAAGAGCTACATTTAGAGCATTTTTTAACCATAAAGGCACCTCCTTCAAACACACCTTAAGAAAACAGTCCAGTCTTAATTGTATTCTACTAAAATCCACCTATTACAAATTAATGAATATATGGTTTTTTCCCGAATCTTACTTCGGAGCTAACTTGAATCTTTAGCACAACAAGCCTTATTCTATTAAATGGCCCAATAAAAAAAGACACACATTTATCAATGCGTGCGCAGATTTCCTTAGAGATATAATAATAATATTCTATCGATAGGTTTTTATTAAACTTCCTGCTTGTGTTAGTACAAAAAGAAAAAGGCCGGTAAGGACAGCTCTGATCTTAAACTCTTGCGCCCGATTCTTGAATATAAAAATACAAAAGAACTGTAAAATAGTATTAAATGCATTTATTAAGCGTCCATTATCGATTCAACTGACTGTGTTTCATTTTACTGTAGTGAATGGCTGGTTCTAACGCTGCCCCATACTGTTTTCGGTCAAATACAAAATTAAGACCACCATCAATTGGAAAATGTTCTCCTGATCTATAATCCACAAAACCTTTCCATAAAATCGTATATTATGTTAAACAAAAACCCCGTTAGTTGAACAAAATATTTATATAATCTCGATTAAAAAACAAAATCAAATCACCAATTGCACCGATACAAAAAAATATAAAGTAGTAACTCGCAATTGTTATTTCCTTATTAAATAACTCTTTAAATGCTTTAATAAAAAGTTTTTCGAACTTAAACCAACTTAATACCCAACCGCTTAAAAGAAAAATGATTATCATCATTTTTTGACTTCACCTTCTTAATAACTATAATTTTACAATCAACATCCTGGACCGTTTGTGAAATAAAGGTTAAATAATTCTTTACCTGTATTTTACCATAAATAAATTTTATCCTTCTTTAACTCTTCGGGGGGTTAAGTGTAACACTTCACAATATCCATTTTGGTTTATTCCACTAAATGGCCCTAAACTTGATCGTATTCTTCTTTTAGCCCTTGCATTATAAATTCAAAAGTATTATTTATTTGTATCGAGTTACATCAGATGAAAATTTCCAAGAATCAGATGCTCAAATGAAAGTTAAAGAACTAATAGAATGGATTGCTCATTGTCATGTTGATGCCATCCTTATTACTTGCACAAACTATATTGCAATTTTTCAGGAAGCACCTCTAATATATTTCTGCTTATTCTATCAATATGCGAATCAAAATGTCTATTAAGATTGAGATACAGACCTTTCCAATTATTCCAACTGTTGAAGAATTGAACAATAATACCTATTTTATCATTACTTGTTTGAACGAAAATAAATCGCCACACTCATTGTAAATAAAGTTATTAATCCAATTACGCCGTAAATAATACCAGCCATTGTTACACCCATTCCTTCAAATCCGTAGCGTCAGAAAAAATGAGGATATAAACTGCATGAAAATTAAAATATAAAAGCCTAATTTCTCGGTGTTGTAAGTGAGAAATTAGGCTTTAGTTATCCATATAAGCACCTGTTATATGAATATCAAACATTAAGGAAGCCTTAACCTGACTGCCTTAATGTTTGCTCAATTATTTAAATGGACTTTTTACCGATTAAAATCTCCAAATCAACTGTTACTTGAGCAGAATCCTTATTTAGAAAAGATTTTACTCGTTCCTTTGTTGCCGTCCATGTTAAAGGAGTCATCTGAACCAACCACTGAATGAAAGATTTGTTAAGGTTCATCGTATAACGTAACCTTAAAGAATCTACAAACTGAAAACTCTCATTAAATCTTTCCACAGTCACTGCATTAGAATAATTCTGTTTTTCAGGTTTATGAAAAAGGTATTCCCTTAACTCCTTTAAATAACCACTTTGAGGTACAATTTTAATTACTAAACCATCTGATTTCAACAATCTATTAAATTCAGCATAATTTGAAGGAGATAAGATATTAAGAATAACATCAAACTGTTTGTTCTTTAATGGTGTATTTGAAAGATCAGCCACAGCCCAAATCTTATCTGAATAGTTCTTAGCAGCTACGATGATACCTTCTTTAGAAATATCTATTCCTACTCCTACTACACTTTTGAAATAGTCAGTACTAACAATCTCGCAAATATTTGATAGATGCGAACCCTCGCCACATCCCGAATCAAGTATGGATATTGTTTCTTGTGTCTGACCAACATGTTCATTTATAATTTTTGCAATTGCATGGCTTAATGGTTTATAAAAGGAACCTTCTGTAATAAGTTTTCTTCGTGCTTCAAAAAGTTCCTTGCCGTATTTCGTTTTTACCGAGTGAGACGTAAAATTGATATAACCTTGCTTGGCAAAATCAAACGTATGACGGTTTGAACACATTAAACTTTTGAACTCCAAAACCTTCATATTTGAATGACAAATAGGGCAAGCAAAAATAGCTTCACAATTGCTTACATAATTTGCACTCTTTATTCTTTTATTTTCATGTAACAAAGAAGTCACCTCATTCATTCGTTTGTAGATAAATGAAAAAGGCATAGACAAATAAACCCGCATCATATTTCCAAAAAAAATATGAGTTGGATTTGAAAGTAGTCTATACCTTTTTCTATCTATAACGAATGAATTGAATAATCATGGTAATAACTCCTTGTATATATAAATAGGGATTAAACCCATGAATAATATTATCAAGTCTTTATTATATTTGTAAATAAATATTCCGCCTCTTTTTAGAGCCTTTTTATTCCACTAACCTAACCCGTTAATTTTGCCAACTTCATGTTAATTATTGGAGGATAATTGTTTATTTCTTTTTACAATGGCTGTGTTAAAGCTCAATGTTGATTTTTTCACAAAGTTGATTGGAGTGGAAGGCGCGTAGACTCCTGCGGGAGCAGCGGGACAGGTGAGACCCCGCAGGCGCTTAAGCTCCGAGGAGGCTCACCTCCCGCCCCGCGGAAAGCGAAGCGCCTGGAACGGAAATCAACAGTCTACTTTAACAGAGCCTTTACAATAAGAAAGTATTTATTCTTAATAATTTACTAAAATGGTGAATTTTATCGTTTTTAGGAGTATGTAAATGATTTATGATGAGAGTATTCAAATATAATAATTGCATTATTTATAAAATTATAATAAGAAATCATTCTTTTTAGGAGGGATTACTTTGTCTAATCCAGCTTTTTTGGAAAAACAAAAAAAGAAATTAGAAAAACAACTCAGTATACTCTGGTCGCAAATAAATTATTGCGAAGATATAGAAACGTCATCTGAGGCGTTGGGTGATTATCTATTAAAAATGAAAAAAATTTATATGGATTATACAGGAAATGAAAATTACATAACATTAATTGCAGAAAGAACAAAACAAAAGATAGACAACCAATTGACCTTGTTTCTAGAAGGTTTAAGTAAGATGATTCATTTAAAAGAAACATATAGTGACATTAATACAAAAATTATGGACTTGAACAAAGACAATACTGAAGTGGATGAAAATTTGCATGAAACATTTCGGTTATTGCAAAATGTTTCTTCTCAAACCAACATCCTGGCAATAAACGCTAATATCGAGGCCCATCGATTAGGTCAACAAGGGGCTGTTTTTAAAATAATTGCAACTGAAGTACGAAAATTGTCTGATATTACCAGGGAATCCTCTATGAATATCACCGATACCACAAGTAAATTGACCGTTCAAACATCTGAAATGACTCAAATATTAAGTGAAAATAATCATACTTTATTTAAAGTTGTTGAAGAATTGGATCACGGAAAAGACAGCTTTATTTCTATGTACCAAGATAGTGAAAATATTGTCAATGAGTCATTGATTCTTGATGACAAGTTACATACCATTTTTGATTTGATCCAAAAGGTTTTTGTCATGATTGAGTATAACAAAATGAGTTATACCAATGTTAAAAAGATACTTAGACAACAAGTTGATCTAACAAAGGAAGTCATTGATGATATAAACAAGGAATTAGGGGTATCAGCTAATAGTTTAACTTCTAGCATCACTACGAATCTATATAAAGATTTCTATCAAAATTTTAAAGAAGAAAATATTGAAAAATGTACTTCGATTATTCAAAAAGCTCTTGAAGATGGTGAAGAAGCATCCTTTATCACGACTCATATTTTAGAACGGGCTGTAGAAACAATTGGAAAAGAACAAATTGATAGACAAGTTCCATTGAGTGAAATTTATGTTGATGGAAGAATTATTGAAGCTTGTATGAACATTTTGATTCCTATTTTAGAAAAGGACCACAAGAAAGAAAAATTAGGAGAAATTATCATAGGAAATGCTTTTGGTGATTACCATGCTCTAGGGCGTCAAATCATATCGACTTTCTTAAGGATGGCCGGATTTGATGTAACGGATTTAGGTTTATCCGTTTCTAATGAGAAGTTTGTTGAAGTAGTACAAGAAAAAAAGGCCAACTTAATTTGTGTTTCAGCTTTGATTCTTCATACTGCAGAAGAAGTAATCGAATTAAGGGAATTATTGAACAAAAATGGTTTAAAACATGTAAAAATCCTTGTCGGCGGAGCACCGTTTAATTTTGAACCCCGCCTTGTTCAAACAGTCAAGGCAGACGCAATGGCATCAAGTGGGATAGAAGCCATCAAAGTAGCGAAAGAATTGCTGGGTCTATTGCATAGAAAGGTGGTTATTTGATGAATGCAAAGGAACGGTTAGTAAGAGCAGTTACATTCCAATCGGTAGACCGAGTACCTGTTTTACCAGTTGCCCTAACACAAGGGGCGAAGATATTGAACATTGATTTGCCTACATATCAAAAAAGTGGAGTACATATTGCAAATGGACAATTAAAATTACTAGAACACTTGGGTCATGATGCTGTTTTAGGAATTCCCCATGTAGTCGAAGATTTAGTTCCTTGGGGCTCACCATTAACCTACTACAAAAACGGCTCACCGATCCTTGGAAAAACAGTACTTAATAAAGTGGAAGATATTGTAGATTTAATGGTTCCTAATCCTTCAAATTCTATGGAAACCAAAGAAACTCTAAGGGCGATCAACATTTTGGCTAAACAGGTTGGGCATCACACAGCTGTGATTGGCGGACTGATTGGTCCTTTCAGTTTGCCAAGTATGCTAATGGGAACAGGTCCGTTTATGAGGTTGTTGTTAGAGGAAGATAGACACGGTGATAAATATCTACAAATGTTATTAAACAAATGCAAACAATATGCGGTTTCTTGGGCCAAACAAATGATTGACCAAGGTGCTGATATCATCGTGATGGCAGATGGTATGGCCTCTGAAACGGTTATCAGTAGGCGGCTATTTGAAAAGTATGTTCTTACATTAGTAAAAGAAACAATTAAAGAAATCCCCGTACCTGTTGTGTACGAAGCAGTGGGCAGTACGCAAGGGATTCTTGACTTAATCGCAACTACTGGTGCAGTTGTTGCGGTGATAGATTACAAGGATAATCTATCTGAATGCAAAAAGATTGCTAATGGTAAAATAGCCATAATGGGCAATTTTAATAATATCGAAATGTTAAATTGGAATCCCATTAGGACACAATTGGAAGTTAAGAAAGCCATCAACAAAGCTGCGGATGGATACGGATATGTCCTTTCGTCTCAAGGGCCAGAAATTCCATACAATGTCCCTTTTGAGGTAATTGAAACAATGGTTCGGGCAACCAAGGAATTCGGGAAGTATAAATGACCCCACCCCCGCCACTTAACACCCTTTTAGGTTGTTTGAAGTGGCGGATTCTTGTTTTTGCGATACAAACCAAGAATACGTCCCCACATCAATTAGAGGCGGTTTTTATACCCCTTCCACCTAGTAAGATTAACTTGAATTTTCAATTTCCCCACTTTTTGATAAATATCCACAACTCTACCTTACCTGGGTCCATTAACCATTATTTCATTGGCGTACAGGCCACTTTTCAGAATCGGAATATACTGATTATTATATTGGAGCGTAGGGAGGTGAAACCATGAATCCTTGGTTCAACACTTCTTGTATTAGTGCACAGGAAGTTAGTTTAAAAGATGCCATGCGTTTAGTTTGGGAACAACACGTTTACTGGACAAGACTGACGATCATTAGCCTGACTTTCGATTTACCCGATGTAGACTTCGTTACCGCACGTCTTCTCCGCAACGCTACAGATATGGGGAATTTATTAAACCCTTTCTATGGGAAAAAAATAGCTACAAAGTTCAGCAACTTAATAAGGGGGCACCTTGAAATTGCAGTGGAACTTGTCAAAGCTGCAAAAGCTGGCAATCAAAAAGCTGTAGCTGCAGCAGAGAAAAGATGGTACCAAAATGGAAAAGAAATCGCCAAATTCCTAAATGAAATAAATCCTTTTATTTCCAGAGATGAATTCCAAAAAATGTTTTTCGAGCATCTTGCACTTACTACACAAGAAGCAGTATTAATACTACAACAAGATTTTAAATCAAGTATTGCAGTGTTTGATAAAATTGAAAGCGAAGCATTACAAATGGCGGACACAATTTCGATTGGAATTGTTAAACAATTCCCTAAGAAGTTTCGAAAATAGGAGTTGCTAATTGCAAAGTTAGATTTTAACAGGCACTAATTCAAACCCAAACGGACACAGAAACCTTTTTTAAGTTAAACTGCATTTAGTAAAGCCCCGGCTTACTTTTCAGATGCCGAACAGTACTATCACTGTTCAGTTAAAAGTTCCATTCAATACGTACCTATCTATGCCTTTTAAATATAAAGATAATGAAAAACAATACACAAGAAGTTAACAATAGGGCAAATAAATTAATAAATTTATTTGTCCTGTGTTTTAGAATTTTGAATAATAGCTCATAAATACCAATGCCGATTGTGCCACCAAGTGTATTGGCCAGTATATCAGTTATATCACTTCTTCCGATTGCAAAAACAAATTGAATGAACTCGAATACTAGGGTAACACCCATAATTGAAAGAAGTTTACTAAAAAAGGACCACTTACTTTTCAACATGGAAATATAGATACCCATTTATAAGAAAGGTTTTCTTGGTACAGCCCATAACATTAGCTATGTATGGTTTATTCTTGTTCATCCCTTAGGAGTTCCGAGTCCAGCACCTGTGCTTTTACCCCTTTCTTTAATATTCTCTTTTTATAACAAAATACGAGCCCCGAATGGTTCCGGCTAGTTTTGACTTCTGCCTGGCAAACTTAAATTTCCCTTCTAACTCTTTTGGTACCTCCATCCCCTCAGAAAGCTTAAAACCAACTGCGCGCTTCGGCTTAGGGTCATCAACCATATACATGACGTTGATCGCAAGACCATCCTCATAAAAGACGTAGGAAAATTTGATGTTTTCCACTTGAAAACGCGACGTTTCTAAAGGTTTGGCAGCAAACTCAATATCACGTTCTTCTTTCAAAATTCGGTTCACATAATCAAGGGTCTCGCAGGACTCACTAGCTGGTACAACCATAAATTCATGCTTGTATTTGTTCATAAAGTAACGGGCTTCATTAGCACGTAGACCAGCAAGCGCTTCTGCTACAGGTGAAGACTCTAAACCAACCGTAGACACATTCTTAAAATCAACGATATAGGACATATCCGTCCCTCCTTTTATCTATTTATTTCCTAACAACAGGAATCCACATTTCACCAAAAATTAAGCCGTTTCGTTGCCCCATCTCAACCGTTGCATTTGGGCCTCCAACATAGACAAAATTCTTTGCTTCTGGCAAGATTTGACCAAACGCAACGCCAGTAAGAGTATTACTCAACTCTTCTGCTGTTTTCTCTTCCCCTTTAACAACTAGGTATGCCCCTTTTGGAAACTGGATAACTCTCGATTCTTCTGGCACCGATGCCTCTGTCATGACACCAGCATAATGCATCATTTTGTTATTCACCGCTTCGTTCACGGCAAAAACGTAGTCATTTGTAGCTATGGATTTTAAGGTGTCAAGCCTTCCATCTTGGCTAACGGCACACCAAAAGTCTGACTTTTCCTTGTTTATGCCAGCAAAGTCTGTATAGTCACTCTTAAGCTCCGTTCCAATACCTAAAACGGTAAAGCTGTCTTTTTCTTCTAGTGTATAATCTATCATATTCAATACCATCCTCTTTTTTAATTAACAAATGACTTGTCTACTTCACTTGATAGGTATATCATAGCCTTAAATCATGTCAAAATATGATACTGTTTAGGAGTTCCGATGAAAAAATTTGAGCGGATTAATATCATCATGCGGTATATCAACAACCGCGCCCATTTTACAATTTCCGAAATCATGCGAGAATTCAACATCTCCCGTTCCACAGCTATTAGAGATATCAGAGAAATTGAGTCCATGGGGATGCCCCTTGTCGCTGAAGTTGGAAGGGATGGGGGTTATTTTGTCATGCCCAATTCGGTCCTGCCCGTTGTTCGCTTTACGGATAATGAGGTCAAAGCTCTTTTTATTGCCTTTATGGCCACAAGAAATCAACAACTCCCCTATCTAAAGAGTCGTCAGTCTTTAGCTGAAAAATTACTAGGCCTCATCTCTGAGAACCAGCAAGAGACCATAGTTCATTTAAATCAAATCTTGCTTTTTGAAGGAACTAACCCCAATAACCCTGACCTACTTGAACTTTCAGACCTCCCCCATCCCATGTTAGAAAAACTCATCCAAATCCTTCTTTTGGACAGTTATTTATTGGTCACCATCATTGAGGAGGAGGTAGTAAAGTCTTATTCAATCTATCTCTTGCACCTTTATCATGAAAAAGGCATTTGGCTTATTGAAGGATTTGACTTAAAGGAAGAAAAGAAGAAGATTTTTCCTGTCGACCAACTCACCAATGTCACCCCCTACCCGACGAAAAAAAGATTAAGTAAGAAAAGGATTTTAAAAAAACTAAGTAAACATGAAGACGAAATCAACCTTGTCCTTGAACTTGGTCCAAAAGCGATTTCCCAGTTCAAAAAATACCATCCCTTAAATGTTTCAATATCCTTTACGAATCCTTACCAAACAACAGCCATTCTAAGAACTTTTATCAATATTAATAAACCTGAAGAATTAACCGAAATAACAAATTGGCTACTTTTCCTAGGTGGGGATATCAAGCTCAGGGAAGTGCCAGGAGAAATCTCACAAGTTTTACAAGAGAGATTATACCTATACCGCTCTTAAGATGTGGCCAGTTCTTCTTTCATCCTTTCCCAATCTGCCCGCAATTCTTCTATTATTGAAATAACCTTTTTGAATTCAGCAAGTACTGTTGTCATACTTTGACCATTATAAAAAGTATTATCAATGACTATTAAAAGCAGAATTTTGTAACACATTATATTCACCCTCATGATTAATATACCCCTTGTCTTATTTCACAATTCTGTCCTTTGACTTAATAACGGTCATTTCAAAATTCTGTGATTTGAGCAATCGCTTTATGCCAGAATCTATACCACGTCGATTCATGAAAAAAAGCGCAAATCCAGGCTATGGAAAAGCGCGCGTTTGCGGAACAACTTTATCGATGTCATTAAATATTTCACTGGCAGTATTTCAAAGCTCATCTTTTATTGGTCGGGTACTAGTGGATTACCCATAATTTATTTGATTTGCTCCGCCAACTCTAAAATAATTCCCTCTGGCCCACGACAGTAGCATAACTTATATTTATTTTCATAATTTTGTATCTCACTAAAGATTTCCACCCCTTTATTTTTCAATTTGGCAACAAGTGTTTCAATATCTTCAACAGCAAATGCAATATGCCGGATACCAAGGGTATTAGCAAAGGGTTGCTGAATATTTTTTTCATCTGACGGGGTATAAAATTTGATTAGCTCTATCCATGCCTGACCGTTTGGCATCCCTAATCCTACACATGCTACTTTAACGTCATTAAGGTCAGACATTTGATCCATCAACTCTCCTTCCATTTCCCATTCCCCTTGCACCTCAAGGCCAAAATCGAGAAAAAACTCTTTTGCAGCATAGAGATCATTTACGATTACACCTACATGATCTATTCTGTGGATCTTCATATCTCATACCTCCTATGTTCCTGTTATTTTGCAATATCCTGTATGGAACTACCATATTCAATAATTTGGACCCGATATTTCACCACAATTTTTTCCTTATCGAGTTAAGTAATACATCAGCCTGCTGACATCTTACTACCACTCAAAAAAATCTCATAATTTTCCTAGCTCACATTCCTTCAAATGCTTCAAATGAATTCCGATATGCCCTATACCAAGAATAATAATTGAGATAATAAGCCAAATCACCTTTCCATAGATGCCTAATAGCAGAAATGCCACTACTGGCAAGCTTGCTCCTGGTACTGGGATTCCTAAGAAACTTCCATAAAAATCTTTTAAAGAATGTTTACTTTTAAAATACTGTATCCAGTTAATTTCATAAATAATCATCAAGATAAAAGATCCAATGAGCCACAAGCTCCATAAGGAAAACGGTTTAAGATTATAATCATTGAAAATTACTGCTACGCATGTAACCAAAACTTGACCAACTTTTTCAAATACTAACAAAACCTTATTTTCGTGTTTAGAATCATAATCTATTGGTTGATGCTTTGTCCATATTAAATTTGGAATAAATAACATTAACAAATATACCAACCCTACATATGAAAATCCTATATGTCCCAACATAAAATAACCTCCTCAAATCGGAATTTAGTAGGTTTAGTTCAGAAACTCTCGGCATTTAAATGCCGGGATTCTCGAAGGACTAATTATAGTGATAAAGAAATGAGCCTCAACTTAAAATTAACAAATCAACGAAAAAAACAACCTATTCAAACAAAACGGAAATGTGTTTTTTTCTTTTTATTCACTGAATCGAACACTTCCTTTTATGTATAGATCCGTAATTCACCATCACTTCATCTATTCTCCATTGTAAAAGAAAATTTAAATTATCTCCATTATATAGGTAAATTACCAATACTCATTATTTTTGCTATCTTTAAGACAATTACATCAAAAAAACCCTTCTTATATAGAAGGGGCCATTCCAAGAAAAGCTGCATAATATTGTTAACTTCACTTCGGCAGAAACTGTTTTCATTCTTAACACTTGTTCCTGCTTTTATCAGAAACGTACATTTAAGGAAAATGTAAATGTCCGCATTACTTACTGGGATTTCAACAATTTCTTCCTATTTGTTACCAGTGGGGGTTGTTCCAACCATTGTTTTTCAACCAAGATATCAAAAGTTTCTTTTGCATATAACATTACCTCTGCAATAATTTTATTATATTGAATGGTAAGGTCTGTTCTCATTGAGAGTGACATGGCGTGCGAAATTAAGCTGATGTCCACAGAATTTAATACATTAATCATTGAAAAAATTAATTTGTCTGAGAATGGTGATACAGTTGATGACGTTACTTCCATCCCCAAAGGGATCGTGCCAAGTAGGTCTTCATTCATCAGCAAATTGTTAAAAAATGTAATTTGTTTTTCGCTAATAGTTTTCCCCTTAAGAATGTGGTTCTTTAGATTCTTATTTTTGCTTACTTGTGCAAATCCGAGCATGATCAGTACTGAGAAATAATTTCGCTCAATGTTAAAGAAAATCTCGGACAATTCAATTGCATTTAATGGACGTTTTTCGCCAACTATTCCATTAAGAAATGACTTTTTTTGAACAAATTCGATTTCTTGGGGATAGTTCATTTTTGGAGGACGATCATAAATGCCTTTTGACAACATCATTTTCACAGCTTTACCAAACATCTCTGTCGATGTGTGAATGCATTCGGTAAAAAAGTCAAGCACATCAAGTCGAACGTTGTTAGAAGCAGTATAGCTAAAATTAATCATACTCAGTCGATTCATCATATAAATATAACTCAGAGTGAACACATCATGAAATAGCGGTGGGGCGGACAAATTAACATCGCCTTCTGAAAACGCTGCAGGTATTGGGAAATTTTCTTTAAGGAAAATACTTTTCATGGTTTCTAATCTACCTTTAGATTTTTCCAACGCCTCTTGAGCAAGAGGAATGATTTCTATATCCTGAAGATGATGTAAAAATGTTGTAAGGAAACAAATGTTCATACTCTCCTGATTGAAAACTCCCCATAGACCACCGATTTCAGTGCAAGTCAATTCTATATTTTCTTTTTTTACCTCTGGTTTCAATCAACGTTCACTCCCCTATTTTTTAGTTATATTATTTCTTGTTTATTAAATAATTAACCTTAATTTTTTCCACAGCAAAAAGCACTTGAATTTTTTCTAAGTCGTCCTTTTTTTCAGAAATCGATTTCGTTATTATGATGGCTTTCAAACAACTGCCAGATCCGACGAACGTTCCGGAAGGTCGGGAAAATGACATTCTGCATGCTACCATCGAGATTGGGGACATTGTGCTTAGGGGAGCCGACATCCCCAACGC